>CAXDKI010000136.1:0-2841 GCA_963990215.1 uncultured Flavobacteriales bacterium
AGATCTACACAAGGAGTATCGTCGGCAGCGGCAGATGTGTATAAGAGACAGAAATTGTCTCGTGCGGTTGCAGGTAAGTCTAAGGTAGATGAGGATTCTTTAGATGATATAGAAGAAGCACTTATCACTTCTGATATAGGGGTGGAGACAACTCTTAAAATCATCGAAAAACTAGAGGAGCGTGTTGCTTCTGACAAATACTTAAACACGACTGAACTTAACGCGTTTTTAAAAGAAGAGATAGCAGAACTTCTGGAAGATAGTTATCCAAATGCTGAAGAATTTGTTTTTCCGGATGTTGATGGCCCGTATGTAATCATGGTGGTTGGAGTGAATGGGGTAGGAAAGACAACTACTATTGGTAAGTTGGCTAATCAATTTAAACAATCCGGAAAGAAAGTGGTTTTAGGTGCTGCTGATACATTTCGAGCTGCTGCTGTAGATCAGTTGGTTATATGGTCTGAAAGAGTAGGAGTGGATATTGTGAAGCAAGAGATGGGTTCGGATCCTGCATCTGTATGCTTCGATACTTTACAATCTGCTAAAGCTAATGATGCTGATGTAGTTATTATTGATACTGCAGGTCGATTACATAATAAATTGAACTTGATGAATGAATTGTCAAAAATTCGCAATGTAATGGCTAAAATTATACCTAGTGCCCCGCATGATGTAATGTTGGTGTTAGACGCTTCAACAGGACAAAATGCGATTGAGCAAGCTAAACAGTTTGCAATAGCTACTGAGGTAGATTCATTAGCACTTACTAAGCTAGATGGAACAGCTAAAGGAGGAGTGGTGATAGGTATTTCTGATCAGTTTAAGATTCCGGTTCGTTACATTGGTGTAGGGGAAGGAATGGAAGACTTGCAAGTTTTTAATAAACACGAATTTATCGATTCATTATTCAATTAATGCGCACTAGATCTCTTAAGAAAAATAAAATTAATGTCATCACCCTGGGGTGTTCTAAAAATATTTACGATTCGGAAGTATTAATGGGGCAACTCAAGGCGAATGATATGGAGGTAGAACACGAATCTGACAAAGACGATTCGAATATTGTGGTGGTTAATACCTGTGGATTTATTGATAATGCCAAAGAAGAGTCTATCAACACTATTTTAGGACAAGCGCAAAGAAAAGAGGAGGGTGAGATTGATAAACTTTTTGTTACAGGCTGTCTTTCGGAAAGATACAAGCCAGATTTAGAAAAGGAAATACCTAATGTTGATCAGTTTTTTGGTACAACTGATTTACCCAAGCTTTTGCAAGCCTTAGGTGCTGATTACAAGCATGAGTTGTTAGGAGAGCGATTGACCACAACTCCAAAGCATTACGCGTATTTAAAAATTGCTGAAGGCTGTGACAGACCTTGTTCGTTTTGTGCTATCCCATTAATGCGTGGAAAACATAAATCCAAGTTGATTGAAGATTTGGTGAAAGAGGCAAAGGGTTTAGCTACTAATGGTGTTAAAGAATTGATTCTTATTGCGCAAGACCTAACTTATTACGGATTGGATTTGTATAAAGAACGCAAGTTGGCATCTCTCCTTACTGCTTTGTCCGAAGTAGAAGGGATCGAGTGGATTCGCTTACATTATGCTTTTCCTACAGGTTTTCCAGAAGATGTTTTAGAAGTTATTCGAACAAATTCAAAGGTGTGTCATTATATTGATATTCCTTTACAGCATATTAGTGATAGTGTATTAAAATCTATGCGTAGAGGTACAAATCACGCTAAAACCGATGTTTTGCTTCAAAAATTCAGGAAAGAGGTGCCAGGAATGGCAATCAGAACTTCTTTAATAGTGGGTTATCCAGGAGAAACTGAAGAAGATTTTCAAGAGTTAAAAAAATGGGTCTCTGACACTAAGTTTGATAGGTTAGGGGTCTTTACTTACTCTCATGAGGAAAACACACATGCTTACCTTTTAGAGGATGATGTTTCTGAAGAGGTAAAGCATCAAAGGGCAGAAGAAATTATGGAAGTTCAAAGTCAAATTTCTTTTGACTTAAATCAAGAAAAAATAGGCGATACTTTCAAGGTTTTATTTGATAGAAAGGAAGGAGATTATTTTATAGGTCGAACTGAATTTGATTCTCCTGATGTAGATAACGAAGTACTAGTAAAAGCTGCCGATACTTACATTCGAATGGGTGATTTTGCACAAATAAAAATTACACATACAGATCATTACGATTTGTATGGTGAATTAGTTGAATGAAGAAAAAAATCTCATATCAGAAAACGAAAAAATTCACTCGTTTAGTGAATGATTACTTATCGAATTCAGATAATCTCCAAAACTTCTACAATCATTACCCTACTTTAGAAAACTTCTCAGCTCAATGGGAAGAAAAGTCCAATCATAAGATAGATAGAAAGGTGCTAGTTGAGGTATTGAATGATCAAAACCAAGCATTAACTCTTTCTTCATCAGCAAGACGAAATATCGATTCTTTGTTAGAGAAAGATACATTTACAGTTACAACAGGGCATCAATTGTGCTTATTTACAGGTCCTTTGTATTTTGTATATAAGATTATTTCTACAATCAACTTAGTAGAAGAGTTGAAGGAGAAATATCCGGAAAATAATTTTGTTCCAGTTTTTTGGATGGCTTCAGAGGATCATGATTTTCAAGAAGTGAATCATATTCATCTTTTTGGTAAAAAAATAGAGTGGAATAATGGTCAAAAAGGAGCAGTAGGCCGCATGTCTTTAGAAGGTATTGAAGTTGTTTTAGATGAATTGGATAAGCTGCTAGGAGATGGCGAAAATGCTAATCAGTTACTGTCTCTTATACACATCTCCGAGCCCACGAGACGTAGAGGAAT
>CAXDKI010000137.1:0-2837 GCA_963990215.1 uncultured Flavobacteriales bacterium
CCCCCCCCCCCGTAATTTTTCCACGCCCAAGCCCCCTCACGTCATTCCTCTAAGTCTCGTGGGCTCGGAGATGTGTATAAGAGACAGATTTAAATGCATGTCCTGATGCTGGGCCGGATGCTTATTTAAAAAATGGGAAACTGTTTATAGCATACCGAAGCGGATCATTAGGCCCAAACAGGGTTTTTGTAGCTCGAATAGATCTTACTTCCTTAAGTGTTGAGCAAGTTACCCCTGTAGACGAGGCTTTATCTTCTTCTATGGTGCAAAAATACCCTGATATTGCTGGTGATGAAAGCAATGTAGGAGTGGTTTGGATGGATAATCGCTCTATTCTTAATGACTGTTTTTTCTCTTATTCGACAGATGGTTTTGATTCTTGGTCAAATCCTGTATACATATCTGACAGCTCTTTGATGGTGCAATTTGTTGAGCCAGATGTGGCATATCGTAACAATAAGTTTCATTTTGTTTATAGAAATCAAAATCAGAACATTATCCTGTATAGAACAGCAGATTTTCAAAACACATCTTCACTTAATGAAGTTGTATTTAATTTAGATATTAATGATTCAAAAATTCAGTTGCCTGAATACTTAAATTATCAATTATTTGATGTGTCAGGAAAGTTACTTAAGAGTGGTTTCGAAAGCACTTTAGATATTTCAGGATTATCTAAAGGTTTATACCTATTAAAAACTCCAAATTCTGTTCATAAGTTCATGAAGGAATAAGCTTATTCTAACACTCCTTTTTACATCTTTGTAGGTGATGGCTTACGTAGATTTGATTTTACCATTACCTCTACCGAATACCTTTACATATGAGATTCCTGAAAATATCTCTGATGTAGAAAAAGGGATGCGTGTAGTGGTACAATTTGGGGCTAAAAAACTTTACACTGCTTTGGTTTATAAGGTTCATCAAAAAGCTCCTGATAAATATCGAGCAAAACCCATATTAGCCGTGCTCGATGATTACCCCGTAGTTGTTTCATCACAGTTTAGTTTTTGGGAATGGATTGCAGATTATTATTGTTGCCATTTAGGAGAAGTGATGCAAGCTGCACTGCCTTCAGGACTGAAGCTTTCTAGTGAAACAATTATAGTTCCAGGAGATTGTGATTTCAGACCAGAGGAGCTAACTGAAAAAGAGTATTTAATCATTGAGGCGCTTCAACAGCAAAACAAATTAGAGTTAATAGAGGTTGCTAAAATTCTAGATCAAAAAACCATTTTTCCGATAATCAACTCCTTGCTAGATAGAGATGCAATAGCTCTTCTTGAAGAACTAAATGATAAATACAAACCTAAAATTGTTCGAACAATTCACTTAGCAATCAAGGAAGAGCAATTGTTTGAAGTGATTAAAAAAACACAAAAAGCGCCTAAACAATTGGCTGTTTTACAATCGTACCTTCAGCAAAAGAATAAACATCCTGAACAAAGTGTTAAGACAGCAGATTTAGTACGTTGGGCATCAGCTACTCATCAAGTGATAAATGCTTTGGTCAAAAAAGGCGTGTTCATTATAGAGGAAGAAATTATTGGGCGTATAGAGAACTATAAAAATCCAATAGAAGAAGAAAAGGAATTGAGTGTTGCTCAGTCTACGGCATATCAATCTATTCAAAATAGTTTTAAAAAGAAAGATGTTGTCCTTCTCCATGGAGTCACTTCTAGTGGTAAAACAGAAATTTATGTCAAACTCATCAAAAAAATAATAGCAAAGGGTGAACAGGTTCTATTTTTATTGCCAGAGATAGCGTTAACAACTCAAATCATCAATCGGTTACGAAAGTGTTTTGGAGACCAAGTAGGTGTTTACCATTCGAAGTTTAACCAAAATGAGCGAGTAGAAGTTTGGAATGAAGTTTTAAAAGGTAATAGATTCCCAATCATATTAGGCGCTCGTTCTGCTATGTTTTTACCATTTACTAAATTAGGTTTAGTTATTATTGATGAAGAGCATGAAACTACCTTTAAGCAACACCATCCTGCACCCAGATATAATGGTAGAGATGCAACTATTGTTTTGGCAAAGTATCAGGGAGCAAAAGTTTTATTAGGTTCGGCCACACCTTCTTTAGAAAGCTATACTAATGCGCAAAACGGAAAGTATGGATTAGTTGAATTGCATGAGCGTTTTGGAGGTGTGGAGATGCCAGAAGTAGAAACTGTTGATGTAAAGTATGTGCGTCATAGAAAACGGATGAAGGGAGCTTTTTCACCTTATTTATTAGAAAATATTCAGCAAGCCTTGAATAAAGGAGAGCAAATTATTTTGTTTCAAAACAGGAGAGGATTCGCCCCTATTAGCGAATGTAAAGATTGTGGTTGGACTGCCAAATGTCGTAGTTGTGATGTAAGCTTAACTTACCATAAAAAGATTGATTTATTAAAATGTCATTATTGTGGGTATTCTGAGCCACCACTTAAAAAATGTAATTTTTGTGGTAGTTTGGAGGTAAGTGTGAAAGGTGTTGGGACGGAAAAGATAGCAGAAGATTTACAACCGTTTTTTCCAGATGTTACTGTTCATCGAATGGATTTAGATACGACATCTAGAAAACATGCGCATCAAGAAATTATTTCTGCTTTTGAAGATAAAAGAATCGATATTCTTATTGGAACACAGATGATTACAAAAGGACTCGATTTTGATAATGTTAGTGTTGTTGGTATTTTGAATGCAGACAGTATCTTGAATTTCCCTGATTTCCGTTCTTTCGAAAGAGCATATCAGTTAATGGCACAAGTATCGGGTAGGGCAGGTCGAAAAAAGAAAAGAGGTAAAGTTATCATTCAAACTTATTCTCCTGATAATGAAATTATTGA
>CAXDKI010000138.1:0-2810 GCA_963990215.1 uncultured Flavobacteriales bacterium
ACAGAATTGAAAGCTCTATTCTCCGGAGATTAAGCTCAAATCAATTTGATTCATACATTTAAAATGCCCTTTGGGGCATTTTTTATAGCCAATTTTTGAGCACGGACGACAAGGCAAATTTTTTACTTCCAAAATTTTGGACTGCTTGTCCGACATATAAGGATACATGCCAAAATCAGGGACGGTATTTCCCCAAATAGAAATGATTTTCTTTTTAAAAGCAGCAGCAATATGCATCATCCCTGTATCATGCGTAATGACTTTTTGTGCATGCTTTATTAAAAACGCAGAATGATTGATGCTTAAATCACCACAAGTATTGAATACTTCTGTTTGATTTTGAGCAATCTCCTCTCCTCTACTTTTATCTTCTGGCCCACCAATAAGGACAACAGGCAGCTTTACTTGTTGACAAACTTCTTGCAATCTATCTATCGGTAAAATTTTAGTAGCGTGCTGACCACCAATAACCAATGCCACATACTTTTCTGGCAGTTCCAATCTATTCAACAAGGATTTATTCTCTGCTAAAAAGTAATCCAAGCCAAGATTGTCATTCCTTACTCCTAAGTGAGCAACTGTGTCCAAAAATCTGTCAACTATGTGCTTGTTCGGTAAGCGATTAATTTTGAAAGTCGTCAGCAACCATTTTTCTATATTGAGTTTATAGAAACTTTTAGAAGGAACCCCCAATACTCTCTTCACTTTAGAAGTGCGTAAGTTGTAATGTAAGTCTATTACCCAATCGAATCCTAGTGAATTCAAATTTTCTAAGCCATTCTCTATTGCATGTAGCTGATGCACATAAGGATTGTTCTCCAATAAGCAGAAAAACTCTTTTTTCGTTAAAAAATGTACCTCTGAATTGAGCTGTTTTTTAAGACAACGAATAACAGGTGTTGTAAGCACAATATCACCTATCGAACTGAAGCGAATAACAAGTATCTTAAGGGGTTTAGACATCCGCTCAAAGCTAAATAATTTATCCTAATTTTGCCCGCATGCATTTGATAGATACGCACACACATTTATTTGCACAGCAGTTTGATGAAGATCGCTCAGAAGTAGTACATAGAGCGCTTGAAAAAGGAGTGCAACAAATGTTATTGCCAAATATTGATAGTAGTAGCATCCAACCGATGTTGGATTTATGCGCAGAATTCCCCAATAATTGTTTTCCAATGATAGGACTACACCCATGCGATGTAAAAGAGAACTATTTAGAAGAGCTTGCAATCTTTGAAGAATGGCTGCAAAAAGAAAAGTTCGTAGCAATAGGTGAAATTGGTATCGATTTATACTGGGAAAAAATCACCTTAGCTATACAAGAGGATGCTTTTCGTAAGCAAGTGGAGTTGGCTAAAAAATATAAATTGCCAATTGCTATACATGTTCGTGATAGTTTTGATGAAGTTCTAGCTATTATAGATGAACTGAATGATGATAATTTGAGTGGTGTGTTTCATTGCTTTACAGGAAACGAGGTGCAAGCCAATCACATCATCAATTATGGTGGATTTAAGTTGGGTATTGGCGGGGTAGTCACTTTTAAAAATAGCGGACTGGATAAAACACTAAGCACTATTTCGATAGAACATTTAATTTTGGAAACAGATAGCCCTTACTTAGCTCCAACTCCTTACAGAGGAAAAAGAAATGAAAGTAGTTATGTGATGTTAGTGGCCAAAAAATTAGCTGAAATTTATGGGAAATCGATGGAAGAGATAGCTAAAATCACCACTCAAAACGCAAAAGAGTTATTTAAAATATGAGTCAAAACAAATCCATATTACTGATTTATACAGGCGGAACCATCGGTATGGTAAAGGGAGCTGATGGCTCATTAAAACCTTTTGACTTTAAAAAGTTAACAGCCGAAATTCCAGAACTCAAGAAGTTTGATGTAGAGCTAAGTGCCATCGCTTTTAAAAAACCTATTGACTCTTCCAATATGAATCCAAAAACTTGGGTGCATTTGGCAAATCTTATTGGACAACACTACCAACAATACGATGGGTTTGTTATTCTACATGGCTCTGACACTATGGCTTATACAGCCTCGGCATTGAGTTTTTTGCTAGAAGATCTATGTAAACCTGTTATCTTAACAGGATCCCAACTCCCTATTGGAATTAGAAGAACTGATGCCAAAGAAAATTTGATTACGGCTATAGAAATTGCTGCGAGCGGTAACACTCCGGAAGTTTGCGTATACTTTGAATACAAGTTGTTAAGAGGAAACAGAACGGTTAAAATTAATGCTGAACATTTTGAAGCTTTTGACTCTCCCAACTTTCCTACATTAGCAGAAGCGGGCGTACACATTAAGTACCATCAAAAAGCAAATTGTAGCATTGCAAATCCCTTAAAATTGCATGAGAAAATGAGCGCTTCTGTTGCCTTGCTAAAACTATACCCAGGTATTCCGCAAGAGTTAGTGAAAAAACTGTTGAACAGCAGTTGTAAAGGAATTGTTTTGGAAACATTTGGCTCTGGAAACGCAAGTACCGACACCGAATTTTTAAACACTCTTGAAAGTGCTATCCATAATGGAAAAATTATTTTGAATATTTCGCAATGTATAGCTGGAACTGTTAGTCAGGGGCTTTATGAAACCAGCTCTCAACTAGAAAAAATAGGTGTGGTAAGCGGAAAAAATATGACTACAGAGGCCGCCTTAACAAAAATGATGTTTTTATTAGCACAAGATTTAACTGCAGAAGAACTCAAAACACAATTAACTAATTCCTTAAGAGGCGAACCTGTCTCTTATACACATCTCCGAGCCCACGAGACGTAGAGGAATCGCG
>CAXDKI010000139.1:0-2806 GCA_963990215.1 uncultured Flavobacteriales bacterium
ACACAAGGAGTATCGTCGGCAGCGTCAGATGTGTATAAGAGACAGAGCATACAGTTACCTAATAGAAGTCAGAAAGCTTGTACGCTATCTTGATATTTGTGATGGAAACCTAGAAGAAGGGAGCTTACGTTGTGATGCTAATATTTCTATTATGCCTAAAGGAAGTGATACTTTTGGAAATCGTGTAGAGGTGAAAAACATGAACTCATTGCGTAATGTAAAACGAGCTATTGAGCATGAGCTAGACAGACAAATTGAAATTGTAGAGAATGGTGGTAAAGTAGAACAGCAAACGCGTTCTTTCAATGCTTCGAATGGAGACACCATCTTAATGCGTAGTAAAGAAGACGCTAACGATTATCGTTATTTCCCAGAGCCAGATTTACAACCAGTGGTTATTACTAAAGAATATATTACTAAAGTTAAGGAAACACTTCCTCCACTTCCTAACGAGCTTTTCGAAAAATTCACAACAACCTTTGGTTTATCAGAATATGACACCAATGTGTTAATTGAAGACAAAGACATCGCTCTTTACTTCAACACACTTTGCTTACATACCAAAAATTATAAAGCAGCAGCTAATTTTGTAACAGGAAGTATTAAATCTTACCTGAACGAAAATGCGGTTGATATATGTGATTTCAGTATTAGTGAAGAGCGTATGGGTACACTTATCACTTTAGTGGATGATGGAAAAGTAAGTAATACTGTAGCAACACAAAAAGTTTTTGCTGCCATGTTAAATAACGGAGATTCTCCAGAAGCTATTGCAAAAGCTAACAACTGGATTCAAGAGTCGGACAGCAATGCCTTACAAGAATGGGTAGATGCTGCAGTGGCTAAACATCCTGAAAAAGTAGCAGAATACAAAGGAGGTAAAAAAGGTCTTATTGGCTTGTTTATGGGAGAAGTAATGAAACTTTCTAGAGGTAAAGCAGACCCTAAATTAGCCAATCAATTAGTAAGAAAAGCATTAGAAAAGTAATTGAGTAAAGTTTATTTCGCATCAGATTTACATTTAGGCGCTCCTGACAAATTAGCAAGTTTGGAACGAGAAAAACTATTTATCCGTTGGCTCAATAAAATTCAAAAAGAGGCTGATGCTATATATCTTCTAGGAGATGTTTTTGATTTTTGGTTCGAATACAAAAAAGCTATTCCAAAAGGGTATACTCGTTTATTAGGCAAACTATCAGAAATAGCGGATAGTGGAATTCCTGTTTATTTTTTCACAGGGAATCATGACATGTGGGCTTTCGATTATTTAAAAGAAGAAGTTGGAATCAAAGAAATATACAGAAACCCTATTGAAGTATCAATAAAAAACAAAAAGTTTTACTTGGGACATGGGGATGGCTTAGGACCTGGAGATAGAGGTTACAAAATCATCAAAAAAGTTTTCACGAGTTCTTTGTGTCAATGGTTATTTGCACGCATTCATCCAAACTTAGGTATTTCTATTGCTGAATTTTGGTCCAAAAGAAGTCGTATTGCAAATGGAGTAAAAGATGAATTAAACCATGGAGACAAAGAATGGCTTACACAGTACTGTAAAGAAAAAATGAAAACAACCAATATTGATTACTTCATTTTCGGTCATCGACACCTTCCGTTAGATATTGACTTAGGAAACAATACGAGATACATCAATTTAGGTGAGTGGGTAAACTATAATACCTATGCTGTTTTTGATGGAGAAAAATTAAAACTAAAAGAATTTAGCTGATTTTTTCTATAAGGTCTATAAGTCGGTTAGAATAACCTACTTCATTATCGTACCAGCCAACTACTTTCACCATTTTACCAAGTACAGAAGTTAACTTTGAATCGAACACGCATGAGTAAGTGTTTCCTATAACATCTACGGATACAATCGGATCTTCTATGTAACTCAAGATGTGTTTCATAGGGTCAGCTGCAGCTTGTTTGAAAAGCTCATTCACCTCTTCGATAGAAGTTTCTTTTTTTACAATGTAAGTGATATCCGTTAAAGAACCATCAGGAACAGGAACCCGAATACCACAACCTCCAATTTTACCCTCCAAATGGGGAAATATTTTCGTAATAGCCTTAGCCGCACCTGTTGTGGTTGGTACGATGGAAGACGCTCCAGCTCTAGCTCTTCTTAAATCTTTATGTGGAGAGTCATGCAGTTGTTGGTCGGTAGTATATGAATGCACCGTAGTGATATAAGCACTTTCAATACCGATGTGCTGATCTATCAATTGTACCAATGGAGCAGAACAATTTGTAGTACAAGAAGCGTTAGAGATAATCTGTTCATCACCACTTAAAATATATTCATTGATTCCCATCACAACTGTTGGGATAGAATCATCTACAGGCGGTGCTGAAACAATAACTTTTTTAGCGCCTGTATTAAGGTGACCCTGTAATGAATCTGCTGTCCTAAACAAACCAGTTGCTTCAATCACCACATCGATATCTAAATTCTTCCATGGAAGCTGTGTGGGATCTGCGATATTACAATAGGTAATTACTTTTTCATCAACAATAAGCTTACCCTCTTCAGTGCTTATATGCGCATCAAATTGTCGGTGAACAGAGTCGTACTTTAACAAATGAGCCATGGTTGTTACATCTGCTAAATCGTTAATAGCAACAACCTCAATAGTTGGGTGATTGTATACAGAACGAAAAAAAACTCTTCCTATACGACCAAAACCATTTATTGCAACTCTTGTCTTCATACTTAAAAAATAAAAAAGCCCCGCAAATGCAGGGCTTTTCAATCTATACTATATTATTAGTATGCTTTTACAATTTTAGCGTACTGACTATC
>CAXDKI010000140.1:0-2770 GCA_963990215.1 uncultured Flavobacteriales bacterium
TCTATATCATGCTTTGCTATTGCTTAGCTTAATGTTTATGGGATTAACTTACACCATTCCTCCTCCGCCAGAAGAAGGAATCACCATTAACTTTGGATTTGATGATTTCGGAGGAGAAAAAATTCAAACTGAAGAGATTGTAGAAGAATTACAAGAAAGTGTAGAATCGGCGGAAGAAGTAAACACACCTAAAGTTATTGAAACACCCACTCAAACATTGGAAGACGCTCCTACTACGACCAAAGAAAAACCTAAAAAAGAAACTCCTAGTGAAAAAGTAGAGAAAAAAGAAGAGCCTCAAGCCGAAGTAAAAACAAAAGCTTTATATCCTGGCAAAAAGACAAACACTAGCGAAAATGAAGGAGAAAAAATTGGAAATGGCGACCAAGGAAGTGAAGATGGCGATCCAAACGCAAACGCACACACTGGAGTAGGAGTTGGCACTAATGGCATTGCTTTTAACCTAAAAGGAAGAACAGTTTCCGAACTTAAAAAACCTATTTATGAAAGCCAGGCTCAAGGAACGGTAGTAGTTACTATTCGTGTAAATCGTTACGGAAAAGTTATCAATGCAACACCAGGAGCAAAAGGTTCTACAACCACTAGTAATTATCTATATGCCAGAGCCAAAGAGGCAGCTCTAAATACTACTTTTTATGCTAAACCTAATGCCCCTGAAGTACAAATTGGAACAATCGTTTACAATTTCCGACTACAGTAATGAACTACCAACAAACGCTAAACTGGCTTTTTAGTCAGTTACCTATTTATCAAAGAAGCGGTGCTGCAGCATATAAATCAGATATTGGAAATATAGTAGAAGCCTGCAAACGGTTAAACAATCCTCACCAGCAATTTAAAAGCATCCATATAGCCGGCACCAATGGCAAAGGATCCACCGCTCATATGATGGCTTCTATCTTACAAGAAGCAGGATATACAACAGCACTTTACACCTCTCCTCATCTCAAAGATTTCAGAGAACGCATCCGTATCAATGGTAACAAAATACCTGAATCACAGGTTGTGCAATTTGTAAGCAACAAGTATCATTGGTTTACAGAAATAGGCATGTCCTTTTTTGAAATGACCGTAGCCATGGCTTTCAACTACTTTGCTAAGGAAAAAGTGGATATTGCTATTATTGAAGCAGGTTTGGGGGGACGTTTAGATAGTACTAACATCCTTTCACCTGAATTGTGCGTAATCACCAATATTGGCTTAGATCATACCGCTTTATTAGGAGACACAATAGAACAAATTGCTTTAGAAAAAGCAGGCATTATCAAAAAAGATACAGCCGTAATCATTGGTAGAAAGCAAACCGAAATTGCAACTGTTTTTCAAGAAAAAGCAAAAACCGAAAACGCACCCCTCTCCTACGCTACTCCTTTTAATTATATATCCGATTTAAAAGGAAATTATCAAAAAGAAAACATCAACACTTGTGTAAGTAGCATTCGTAAACTACAAGAAAAAGGCTGGAATATTTCCGAAGAGCATATTGCAAAGGGACTGAAAAAGGTAGTAGCAAACACTGGGATTTTAGGAAGATGGCAAACCATCCATTACAACCCCCTCACTATTTGTGATACTGGGCACAATGAAGATGGAGTCCTAAATATCTTAATGCAGATAAGACAAACATTTCACGAGAAATTACACATTGTCTGGGGAACTGTAAATGACAAGAAAATTGAGAATATATTGGCTCTACTACCAAAAAATGCCATCTATTATTTCTGCGAAGCCAATATTCCAAGAGCATTACCTAAAGAAAGACTCTTAACTCTTGCCAAGCAACACAACCTCAAAGGGCAATATTACCCCAGTGTAAAAATCGCATTATCAAATGCGCAAAACAATGCACACACTAAAGATTTAATCTTTGTAGGAGGTAGTACATTTGTGGTAGCGGAAGCACTGTGATTTTTTACTTTTTTTTTGAAATATTTGCACCACTTCTAAAATGGAGTATATTTGCACCCTCTTTACGGGCGATTAGCTCAGTTGGTTTAGAGCACCTGCCTTACAAGCAGGGGGTCACTGGTTCGAATCCAGTATCGCCCACCAAAGCGGAATCCATCTCATTTTGAGATAGCGTTCCGCTTTTTTTAGTCTTAATTTATTTTTTTGAAATTATTAATTTTTTAGCATAGTTCTCATCTTTTACCCCAATCACATTCGAAGATTTACCTTTGTAGTTTTCAAAAAAGAGACATATTATTTCAATAACTCCATGATAGCTATTTTTTATATTTAACGAAAATTAAATACTATGAAAAATATAATATTATTTGCTATAGCTTGTTTAGCTCTTTCTTCTTGTTCAAATATGAAATCTGATGCAGAGAAGGCTTGTGACTTTATTACACAAACAATGGAAATGATGCCTGAAATGTTAGAATTAAGTATGAAGGCAAGTTTTGGAGACGAAGACTCAAAAAAAGAAGCTCAAAAAGAACTTGATGAGCTTCAAGCAAGTCTTGAAAAGACGGGTAAAGAGTTGGAAAGCATAAAGGCAAAATATGACGAAGAGGAATTTCAAGCATATTTATTAGAAAACTGTGAAGCCGCAAAAGAAATGTTAGAAATGGGCAAAGCTTTTCAGGGAATTGGCGAATAGCTTAATGAAACAATTCAGGCTATTGAATAAATGACAAAACTTCTCACATTACACGCTCTGTCTCTTATACACAACTCCGAGCCCACGAGACGTAGAGGAATATGGTAGTACAGGGTATTGGTTAAAAAAAGAATGTGGGGGGGG
>CAXDKI010000141.1:0-2768 GCA_963990215.1 uncultured Flavobacteriales bacterium
AAATGTATGAATCAAATTGATTTGAGCTTACTCTCCGGAGAATAGAGCTTTCAATTCTGTTGCATCATCGGGCTTCATTCTGCCTGCTAAAATCAAGCTGAGCTGCCTTCTCCTTAAAGCGCCCTCAAACCTCATTTTTTCCCCTTTTGTTTCTGGAGTAATAGTAGGGACTTCAATAGGATTGCCAAGCTGGTCTACTGCAACAAATGTGTAAATCGCTTCATTACATTTTATACGCCCTTTACTTTTCATGTTTTCCATCCAAACATCTACAAACACTTCCATAGAGGATTTGAAAGCGCGAGAAACTTTTGCTTCCATTGTTACAATACTTCCTCTAGGGATTGGTTGATTAAAAGATACATTGTTAACCGATGCGGTAACTACAATTCTTCCGCAGTGGCGATGTGCAGCAATAGCAGTGGCAATATCCATCCAATGCAATAGTCTACCCCCCATAAGGTTGTCTAGGTTGTTGGTGTCGTTAGGTAGGACCATTTCTGTTAGAGTGGCGATACTTTCTGAAGGCGTTTTTGAAGCCATAATTTTTTACATTGAGAGAAGCCAAGCGGAAGCGTTGGTCTTCTTGATTTGGTGTAGTGCGTTAAGCGCATCTTCTGGTTTTGCAAATCCATCGTAGCAAACACGATGTAATCCGCTGTTGCTTTGTCCCATGATGTGGGCGTTGTCAAAATTCCAAAGCTGTAGTTTTCGAACTAACTTGTTTGCATTTCGTTCTGTGCTGAATGCTCCTGCAATAATGAAATGCTTTGGCGTTTGATCTGCAATTAGTTTTTCTGCGGTTGTTTTTGCTTCAAAAGATTGCTTAATGCCCGTTTCAATTTGATAAATAGGAGTATGTAGAGTATAATCGAAAGCATCAGTTTCAATTATTTCACTGACCATTTCAGTAGCTGTGCTAGTAAATGGATTCAGATTAGCAACAGCTTTTTGTATTTGCTCTTGTTTAGAAATTCCTGCTACTGATAACATTGCTAATGGCAGTAAAACAGCAGCTACTTTGAGCCACGATTTTTTGTTGCTTGGCAAATGGTTTTCATCAATGCGCTTGATTTTTGCTTCAATGCGTTCTTGTACGCTTACACGCTTAATAGCAGGCGAGTGAATTGTTCCCATTCCATAGCTTGTAAGTAAGTGATTGGTAGTTAAGTCTTGCACAAATAAAACAGTGTTGTCATTCGATTGAATCAATGTTCCAACCCCTTCAATTACTGCTTTTTTATGGAGGTGTAATTTGTCTTTCAAATCATTGATAAATGCATCCACTTCTTTTTGCCCTTTTTTAAAGCTAACACCCTCACAGGAAGCCACTTCGTTTACTAATAGCCCATCGTTGTTTTGCAAGATTTTGTTGAAAACAATGTGTTTTTTTGGTGGGTGCATAAGGTTGATGATAGGGTCAATTTTTGCCGAATGGTAATTGGCAACAAAGCCACCAAAAGAAGGTAAAATGACACAATCGTGCTCATGTAATAGATAGCTGATATGTGAGTCTAATTTTAAAGACATCGAGACTGCTAAATTATCAAAAATAGGATTGTGATTTACAGCAAGTGCGCTATTTTTTTAACATCTTCTGGTGTGTCAATTGAAAAGCTTTCATGTTGAGTTAGTTCCACTCGGATATTATAACCATTGTCTAACCAACGGAGTTGCTCCAAGCGTTTTTCTATTTCGTTTTTGGTAGGAGATAACTTAGTGATGTTGGCAAGAGCTTTGATAGTGTACCCATAAATACCAACATGATGATAATATTGAGTGTTTTTGTCAAAATCGACTTCTCTTTCGAAAGAAGTAGCAAACATTTCTTCGTTAAAAAATACTTTTGGAGAATTGACATCTAACACATCTTTTTTTCTGGAAATAGCTTTTCCAAGTGTAGCAATTTGTGTTTTTTTTTGCTTAAGACAATGAACAATTTTTTGAATTTGTTCAGGATGAATGAAAGGTTCATCTCCTTGAATATTGATAACTCCATCAAAGTTTTCTTCCATTTTTTGTAGCGCCTCAAAACAGCGCTCTGTTCCACTAGAATGTTCTGAGGATGTCATTATAGCTTTTCCGCCAAAGGATAGAACTGCATTATAAATTCGCTCATCATCAGTGGCAACAATTATTTGTTCAAGTATAGATTTTTGTGCTTGTTCATACACTCGCTGCACCATACTTTTTCCTTCTAGATCTAGAAGAGGTTTTCCAAGAAACCTGCTTGAATTATACCGGGAAGGAATGATGCCTAGGATTTTCATCACACTTTGACGCTCCATTGTACAGAAAAAGTTCTTGGAGGCATCATGTTTGCAGGTCTTGACTGATACTCTGTATTGAGGATGTTGTTGATAATGAAAGAAATTTTTGAATGTTTTGTGATTTTTCTACTATACCTATAGTCAACAATAAAATCTCCATCGCTTAATACTTCTCTTGATTCGTTAATACCTATTCCAGGAATAGCAAATTCAAATAAAGTAGATGTAAAAATAGCATCAATATTTTCCATAAAGCTGTTATAGCGCATACTAACACCAGAGCTTATTTTTCCATTAGTTAGCTCTAGGTCTAACTTTGCTTGGTGTTTATGCCTGTATTTAAGTATTTGTCTATAGTCTTCAGGCATATCCATTAAAGGATAATTTTCACTATTTGCTACTTCAGCAGTATAGTCGTAATTATTAGAGCTTGCTTCGTAGTAGTTCCCTAAATATAAACTATCAGCATACACATGTAAAGGATCTAAAGCAATGGGG
>CAXDKI010000142.1:0-2751 GCA_963990215.1 uncultured Flavobacteriales bacterium
CGTCTCGTGGGCTCGGAGATGTGTATAAGAGACAGTTGTAGATGTGCTTGCAGGCGCTTTTATGTGGATACGCAAATCAGTACTAAAAAAAACCGGACTGCTTGATGAAAGATTCTTCATGTATGGAGAAGATATTGACCTCTCCTATCGTATCCAAAAATCCGGTTTTGAAAATTGGTATTTGGGCACTGTAAAAATCCTACATTACAAAGGTGAAAGCACCAATAAATACAGCTATGTTTACATACAGCGATTTTATACTGCTATGCTCATCTTCGCTAAAAAGCATTTTCCAAAAAACTATCCTTTTTATGCTGTTAGCATACAAGTGCTTATCATTATACACAGTGTCAAGCTATTGATAGCTCGTTCATTACTCGGTAAAAATTAAGCTAACAAGCCGAATAATTTCTTAATTTTGCGCAACATTTCAAAAACCCTTTTTTAGATGGCCCAAGTAGAATTGATCATGCCCAAGATGGGCGAAAGTGTTGCTGAAGCAACAATCATTAGCTGGCAAAAAGAAGTTGGCGAAACTATCGAGATGGATGAAACAGTAGTAGAAATTGCTACCGACAAAGTGGATTCTGAAATACCTTCTACGGTGGAGGGAATTTTAGTAAAAAAGTTATTTAAATCAGACGATGTAGTAAAAGTTGGCGAAGTTTTTGCTATCGTTGAAACGGAATGCGGAGCTGAAACACCAACTCCTGTATTAGAAGAAGCTCCTAATCTAGCAGTAGCAACGGCAAAAGTGGAAGAGCAAGTAGCGCAAGTAAAAGAAAGCGTTCAGCCAATTGCTAATGAAGGAGCTCGTTTTTACTCCCCTTTAGTACGTTCTATTGCTAGCGAAGAAGGGATTTATTTAGAAGAATTAGAACAAGTTACTGGAACAGGAAAAGAAGGTAGAGTAACTAAATCAGATATTCTAGCTTATGTGAAGAATAGAGGTGATGGCTCTACTCCACAAGCAGCACCTCAACCACAGGCGGCTACACCAAAATCAGAACCAACAAAACCTACTCCTAAAGCAGTTCCAGCTGTTTCTGTAAGTAGAGATTCTGAGGTGATAGAAATGGACCGTATGCGCAAGCTAATTGCCGATCATATGGTAATGAGTAAGCAAACTTCTCCACACGTAACTTCTTTCGTAGAAGCAGATGTAACTACTTTAGTGAATTGGAGAAATAGCGTAAAAGCAGAATTCAAAAAGCGAGAAGGACAAAACATTACCTTCACTCCAATTTTTATAGAAGCTGTTGCTAAAGCGATTAAAGACTTCCCAATGATTAATGTTTCAGTAGATGGCACCAATATCATTGTACACAAAGATGTAAATATTGGAATGGCAGCTGCACTTCCTTCAGGAAATTTAATTGTACCTGTTGTAAAAGGTGCTGACCAAATGAATATAATAGGTATTACTAAAATAGTAAACGACTTAGCTGCAAGAGCTAGGTCTAATCAGTTAAAACCAGATGAAATTCAAGGAGGAACATTTACATTAACTAATGTGGGCTCATTTGGAAATGTGATGGGAACGCCTATCATCAACCAACCGCAGGTAGCCATCATGGCGGTAGGTTCTATCAAGAAAAAGCCTGCAGTTATTGAAACGCCACAAGGAGATATGATTGGGATTCGCCACATGATGTTCTTGTCTCTTTCTTATGACCACCGTGTAGTAGATGGTGCCTTAGGTGGTAGCTTCCTGCGAAAAGTGGCAGACTACTTAGAACAGTTTGATCCCAACACACAACTATAAACAGAAAAGCCCTTAAGTGAGGGCTTTTTTATTAATAAGTAACTACATCTCCATCCCCTGGGCTAGGAATTGTATAGTATGTATACTCGTCAGCATGCTAATACCATTTGTATTTAGATCTTTTAAATCTATAGTATTTAAACTATTATAGATTTGATCGTAAATTATTAAAAACAACTTACAGAGCATAAACAAAACATAGTAAAAAATCAACTGGATAATCTAAAATACTCCATACAAAAGATATAAATAATGTATTTTTGACATATGGAATTAAACCTAAAAAAACCTATTGTTTTTTTCGATTTAGAAACCACAGGTGTAAATGTGGCTAAAGATCGAATTGTAGAGATATCTATTTTTAAAGTACACCCTAATTCCAATAAGGAAAGTAAAACCTGGTTGGTTAATCCTACCATCACTATTCCACCTGAAACATCTGCTATACACGGAATAACTGATGAGAAGATAGCCAATGAACCTACTTTTAAAGAGCTTGCTCATGAAATCAAAAAAATGATGGAAGGTTGCGATTTAGCTGGATACAACTCAAATCGTTTTGATATTCCTCTTTTAACAGAAGAGTTTTTACGAGCAGATGTAGATTTTGACTTGAAAAAGCACAAAGCTATTGATGTGCAAAACATCTTTCATAAGATGGAGCAACGCACTCTTTCAGCTGCTTATCGTTTTTACTGTAACAAAGATTTAGAAAACGCTCACTCGGCCGAAGCAGACACATTTGCAACTTATGAGATTTTAACTGCGCAATTGGATAAATATACAGAATTAGAAAACGATATTAGCTTTTTAGCTGATATATCTACTAGAGGAAATCCTTCTGCAGACATGGCAGGATTTATTGTGTTTAACGATAAAGGTGAAGAGTGTTTTTCCTTTGGAAAATATAAAGGAAGAACTGTAGCAGATGTGTTAAGTGACTGTCTCTTATACACATCTGACGCTGCCGACGATACTCCTTGTGT
>CAXDKI010000143.1:0-2725 GCA_963990215.1 uncultured Flavobacteriales bacterium
ACTAAAGAGACCCGAACATTGTTTCGGGTCTCTTTTTTACATTGAAAATTATACGAACAAGTATTATGATTGATTATCTCTAATTCATAACAAATAAATACTACAAAAAAGTAATGCTGGACCCCTCTTTTAACTAAAAAAGAAGAGCAAATATTAGCAAATAGCTATAATAAACTAAATTTGCATAACTAACGTTTAAACAATGGAAAACAACGATCAGTTATTTCTACAACTATTGTATTTAATACATCATACAGCAATGCAAGAGTTGGGAAAAGTTTCTAATCCAATTAATGGAGAATTAGAGCGTAATTTGGAGAAAGCAAAACAAGCTATTGACATGTTGGAAATGCTAAAAGAAAAGACTAAAGGAAACCTTTCTAAAGAGCTAGATAAAACACAAGAGATGATGCTTTCCGAATTACGTCTAAATTATGTGGACGAAGCAAACAAAGAAGCTTAATGGAACAACCAGAAAATAGTAAGAGCATTTTTAAAGACCGCAAGACCAAGCGTATTATCCTTGCCTTAGGCACAATAGTAGTCCTACTCTTTATTTCGTTGCTGTGGCAAGGTGCTCGTTTTGAACAACAGGTAGCTTTAAAAACACAGTTTATTGAAGAGAAAAATGCTTTACGAGATGATTTAGATGATTTGATAGATGAGCATGAGTTACTTAGAGACGAGCATAGCGAGTTAAACGATCAGTTACACGAAAGAGATTCTCTTATTCGTGCTTATACTGCAGATATTAAAAAATTATTGAGATCGGAAGGGCAGCTGAAAGAGGCAAAAAGGAAAATAGTACGATTAAAGGAAATCAGCAGAAAGTATATTACAGCAATAGATTCTTTACTAACCTTAAATGCTAATTTGGCTTTTGAGAATGATAGCGTAAAAAAAGCCAATAGAATCATTGTCTCACGAAATAGAACATTAGAACAAAAAAATCAACAATTAGCTGACAGGGTAAGTACAGCATCTATTCTTAAAGCTGTTGACTTAGACGTGGAAGGACTTTATTACCGAGCAAGCGGAAGAGAGGTTTCTACTTCTAGGGCTAATAAAATTCAAAATTTCAGAATTTGTTTCACCATTTTGGAAAATAAAGTAACAGAAGCAGGAGCCAAGAAAGTATTTGTTAGAATTCTAGCTCCTGATGGATCCGTTTTGAATGTAGCCAACCAAATTCAAGAGATAGAACTTACAGACACTATCTTGCAATACTCTTTTGAACACCCTTTTGAGTATAGTAACCAAAACATTTCAGATTGTGTGTTATGGACAAGAGGCAATGTGCTTTCAACTGGAGATTACCGCTTTGAGTTTATTGTAGAAAACGAAGTGATCGGAATTCTCAATAGAAAATTTAGATAAAATGCCAAAGATTATTTCCTACAATGTAAATGGAATTCGTGCGGCTATGCGCAAAGGATTAGACCAATGGTTACAAATAGTTGATGCTGATATTGTGTGTTTACAAGAAATCAAAGCAAAGGAAGACCAGATAGATGTTTCTGTATTTCATGATTTAGGTTATGAATGTTTTTGGTATTCGGCACAAAAGCCGGGATATAGTGGCACAGCTATTTTAAGCAAAACAAAGCCGGATCACGTGGAGTATGGAATAGGAATGCAGGCTTATGATTATGAAGGGCGTATTATCAGAGCCGATTACGGAGATATTTCTGTAATCAGCGTTTATATGCCTTCCGGAAGTAGTGGAGATGAACGACAGATGTTTAAAATGCAGTTTTTATCTGATTTCCAGAAATATATAGGGGAGCTACGTAAGAATCGACTAAAAATGATTATTTCAGGAGATTATAATATTTGTCATCAAGCAATAGATATTCATAACCCACAGCGCAATCAAAATACTTCAGGTTTTTTGCCGGAAGAAAGAGCGTGGATTTCTGATTTTATAGCAAGTGGTTTTGTGGATACTTTTCGCCACTTCAATTCAGAACCTAACAATTATTCTTGGTGGAGTTATAGAGCAAATTCTCGTGCTAAAAATCTAGGTTGGCGTATCGATTATCATATGATTACAACTAGCTTAGAAAACCAGTTGAAGCGAGCAGCTATTTTGCCAGAAGCGAAACACTCTGATCATTGTCCTATTCTACTAGAAGTCGATTTTTAATCAAAAAATCGCTGTTGAAAACCTTTCATGCTGCACGATTATTCGCTTGGATCACTTTGTATATTTGAAGAATAAAATACCCAATCTATGTCTTATCGCATCATTATTTTCGCTTTGTGCCTAGGTTTTACAACTGCTTGTGTTTCTCCAAAAATTGTGGAAGAAATAAAAGCAGAGCAGTCCGATTTGAAGTCGTACAATAAATCCTTAAAGAAGGAAAATTTGCAGATGAATACTCAAAATAACGAGTTAAATGATCAGATTAATCGATTAAATCAGTCGGTTGATCGACTAGTAAGTGATTCTACAGCTCGTTCAAACACCTTAACTCAATTACAAAACGCACACCAAGAGTTAAATTCTGCATACGATTTATTGCTAGATAAAAATAGCCAAATGATGGCTAATAAAGCAAAAGAAACTAAAAAGCTATTAGGAGAACTACAGGTGATACAAGAGGATTTACAAAAGAAAGAAGATGAGCTTACAGAGCTTGAAGAAAACTTAAACACTAAACAGAAGCAGCTTTTAAAAACTCAAGAAGAATTACAATCGAGAGAGCGTAAAGTAGTGGAGCTG
>CAXDKI010000144.1:0-2710 GCA_963990215.1 uncultured Flavobacteriales bacterium
ATGCATTCATCTGTAATTTTAATTGCCATAGTACAGATTTATATTGGTTAAAATAGTTTTAGTTTTGCGGTACAAATATAGGATATCACAATGACTATTGAAAGCAGAATACAAACCTTAGTACAACTTGGAAGTCTTCTAAATAAGCATGCCGAATCTAGAGGTGAGGTTGATAGCGAATTGGAATTAGCTATTAACAGAGCTATTGTTTACAACGGTTGGTTTACGCCTAAGAATGTTCGAAAAGCACTTGCATCGATAGTAGAAATGCTTTCAGAAGATCGATTGAAAACATGGTCTAGCGCATATGATTTAGAGGGAGGCAAGCGTGTAGCTATTATTATGGCAGGAAACATCCCTTTGGTTGGTTTTCATGACTTGCTTTCTGTTTTAATTAGTGGTCATACAGCATTAGTGAAAATGTCTTCGGATGACAATCAGTTGTTGCCTATTATTGTTGAGGCGTTAAAAACAATAGAGCCGAATTTTGCTGATAAAATTCATTTTATCCAAGATAAGATTGAATGTTTTGATGCGGTTATTGCTACAGGAAGTGACAACTCATCTCGATATTTTGAACATTATTTTGGTAAGTATCCAAATATCATTAGAAAATCGAGAAGCTCGATAGCTATCTTAGATGGGTCAGAATCAGAAGAAGATCTCAAAGGATTGGCTAATGATGTGTTTCAATACTTCGGATTAGGATGTAGAAGTATCTCTAAAGTATTTTTGCCAAAGTATTATGATTTGAACTTATTGTTCAATGCTTTTTATGGACATAAAGAAGTAATTGACAATAAAAAATACGGTAATAACTACGATTACAACAAGGCTGTTTATATGATGGGACAGCACGATATAACAGAAAATGGGTTCTTAATAATGAAGCAAGAAACTGCTTTGAGATCACCAGTTAGTGTGTTGCATTATGAATTCTATGATGATTTAGAGTTAGTGTACAGATTTGTAGCTGATTACCAAGAGAAAATACAATGTGTGACTGGGAAAGGGTTTGTTCCTTTCGGAAAAGCTCAATGTCCTGCTTTATACGATTATGCTGATGGTGTGGATACCATGGAGTTTTTACAGTCGCTTTAATCTACTTTTTCGTAAGCCCCTAAATCGGGAAGTCCGTTTCTAGTATTTCCTAGAATATCTAGTGAAATCCCTGCATCAACACCTGAGTCAATAGCAGGAGACAGTTGGTGTAGTTGATAATTATCTTCTTGAATATCTACAAACAAGGAATCGCTATTTTGTATCTTGATTGAGTTGTTTTCGTTTAAAGAGGCTAAACTAGAGTCTGGATGTAATTTTAACAGGCAGTTATTGAAACTGTAATTAAATGTAGCAGTAGTATTTTCTTGTAACTCAATTTCTCCAGGTAGGGAACCACTAATAATACAATTGGTAAAACTAGCTTGCTGTAAGTCTCTTAGCTGAATATTCCCATTAGCGTCTTCGTAAAAGTTTTTTAATAGAATAGAAGGGGTGTTCCTAGAAGAAAAACTCCAGTAATTAGCAAAGGTAGAATGTTTAAAATCGTAAGTACCTCCAATATTTAACACCATAGCATATCGGCCACAATCGCTAATCACATTGTTTTCTCCCACAACATGACTTCCTTGAGCGAAAATACCAATGTCGCTCATGTTTTCAATTATGGTGTTTTTTACTGTTAAGGTTGGATTGTTATTGCCAATGGTGTCTGCGTGTAGTCCTACAGTTCCATTTCGGATAATTGCATTATTAATTTTATTATTAACACTTCCAGGAGTAAACCAAATTCTATCCCATTGTCCAGCTACATCTTCATACCAACTGTCTAATCTGTCTCCTTGAAATATAACAGGATTTTCTGGCTCAGGATTTCCGTTAGGATTGCCAACAAGAAGTGTTCCTCCATTATCTGCTAATAAAGGGTTTCCTACAATGATTCCTGAGTTTTTGTGGAAGTAGATTTGACATCCAGGTTCAATGGTTAATGTAGGTTTTTCGCCAAATTCATTTTTTTCTACAATTACATACCCATAAATCACATGAGGAAGGGTGTTATTCCATGTGGTGTTTTCAGTAATTGAGTGATATTTATAATTGACAGTATCAGTACCGCTCATAAAAAAGTTGTCATGAGGGGTGTAGAAATTGGCATTTTGTCCATAAGCGACTAAGTCCACATTTTGTGTTTTTCCATTGGTTACAAATAGGAGAGAGTCGATTACTAAATAAGGGAGATTGCTACCAACAACAGGGTTGATGGTTGCTTCTACAAAAATATAGATAGAGTCATAAGCTGCAATTTTGATGTTTTCAGCATGTGTTCCTGAAATACCATCTACATTAATGCGATATACCCCTTCGGAATTTATGTTTGCTAAATCGATAGAATTAATAGTGACAGAATTGTTATTTCTATTGTATACTTTTAGTGTGTGTGTAGTGCTTCCAACGCTAGTAAATACAGTATCAAAAATGATAGTGTCAGTAGAAAATTGTAATTCTCCAGGGCCGCTTTCACCAAAAAAATCTCTCTTACAAGCAGTAAGAGAAAGGATAACTAATAGATTTAAAATGATTCTTTTTAGCATTTTGAAATAATCAGTCAACAAAGATATAAGATTTAACGATTTAGGATTAGGATTCGTATGTTGTAAAAAGAATGAAGACGGTTTGGTATATTTCAGATAAGAGCGTATATTTGCAGCCC
>CAXDKI010000145.1:0-2686 GCA_963990215.1 uncultured Flavobacteriales bacterium
GAGGATATCCAGAATTAGTTGATGAAAAAGTAACAGCAGAACAAGCAAAGATACAACTAGGGCTTAACAGCTCTTCTACTCATCTTTTGTTTTTTGGTCAGATAAAAACAGCTAAAAGATTAGATGTGCTTATTAAATCAATGAAGCATGTAGAAGGGGATGTGAAGCTTGTAGTAGCGGGAAGAACTTGGAAAGATGACTTTTCAAAATATGATCAGCTTATTTCGGAGTTAGAATTGGAGAAAAGAATAGAAAAACACATAAGATTTGTGACTAACGAAGAACGAGAGTTTTTTATGAAGGCTTGCGATGTGATGATTTTGCCTTATGAAGAGGTCTATCAGAGCGCAGCGTTGCTAATGGCAATGAGTTATGGGTTAGCGGTTATCACCTCCGATGTTGACTCCTTTAAAGAGGTGATTCGACAGGGAGAAAATGGTCTAATGTTTAAATCTCTAGATGAAGAAGATTTGTCAGATAAAATTAATAGTTTGTTAAATGATTCGGAAATGTTGTTTCAATTACAACAAGGAGCTTTGAAGTCTATTGCCACCGAATTTTCATGGAACAATATCGCATTACAATACAAAAAAACACTTAATTTGTAGCAAAGAACTACTATGAAGAAGGCATTTGTAACGGGGATTACAGGACAGGATGGTGCATATTTAGCTCAATTTTTATTAGAAAAAGGATATGAAGTTTACGGCGCTTATAGAAGAACAAGTTCTTTGAATCTATGGAGGATCCAGTTTCTAAAAATTGAGAATAACCCAAATCTACATTTAATAGAGTTTAATTTACTAGATACAGCTAGCTGTATTAGAGTGATTTCGCAAATTCAGCCTGATGAGGTTTATAATTTGGCGGCACAAAGTTTTGTTGGGGTTTCTTTTGAACAGCCACTTATAACTAGCCAAACAACAGGCGTTGGAGCAGTTAATTTGTTAGAGGCAATTCGTATTGTTAATACAAAGATTAAATTTTATCAAGCCTCAACTTCCGAAATGTTTGGTAAAGTACAAGAGATTCCACAAACGGAATTGACGCGTTTTTACCCAAGGTCACCATATGGAGTAGCTAAACTGTTTGCACATTGGATGACTGTTAACTACAGAGAGTCTTACGGAATATTTGCGTCAAGTGGCATTCTGTTTAATCATGAGTCTCCATTAAGAGGGATTGAATTCGTGACACGTAAAATCACAGATGCTGTAGCTAAGTATCATCTCGGTACGCAGGATGTGTTAGAGTTAGGTAACTTAAATGCAAGCAGAGACTGGGGATATGCTAAAGAATACATTGAAGGAATGTATTTAATGTTGCAGCATGATAGATCAGACACATTCTTATTGGCAACCAATAAAACTTACACGGTAAGGTATTTTACAGAAATGGCATTTAAAGCAATAGGTGTAGAGATTGAGTGGCAGGGAAAGGATGACAACGAGAAAGGAATAAATAAAGCTAATGGTGCAGAAATCGTGAGAGTTAATCCTAAGTTTTTCCGACCCTGTGAGGTAGACTTGTTGATTGGAGATCCAACAAAAGCAAAAAATGAATTAGGTTGGGAGCCAAAAACAGATGTTCAAGAGTTGTGTAAAATCATGGTGGAGTCAGATGTAATTAGGAACAAAAACAATGCAAGTTTCTAAAAAGGCGCTAATATTTGGGATTGATAGTTTTACTGGAAGCTATTTAAAGCAATCTTTTGAAAAGAAAGGAATAGAAGTTTTTGGGACAACATTCTCTCGGAAAAAAAAGCCTTCTCATTGCGATATTACTAATTATCTAGATTGTGCTCAATTTATTCAGTCTATTATTCCGGATTATGTAGTTAATTTATCTGGTATTTCTTTTGTTCCACATAGCGATTACAGTCAGATTTATGATGTAAATTTCAACGGAGCTTTCAATGTCTTGAAAGCATGTGAAGAGCATGTGCCAAATTGTAAGTTGTTATTAGTGAGTAGCGGTCAAATTTATGCTCCTAACTCTCTTGATATTAACGAATCAAATGAATTAAAGTTATCTAATCATTATGCTGTAAGTAAACATTCAATGGAGCGTGTGGCGGTCTTGTCAAGTATTGATGTGAAAATAGCTCGCTCTTTCAATTATACTGGTGTAGGCCAGGACAGTAAGTTTTTAATACCGAAAATAATCAGTCATTACAAGCAAAGCCAGAGTAGTATTACCTTGGGGGATATTGATGTTTATAGAGATTTTTCTGATGTTAGAGATGTGACAGAGGCATACCTTTCGATTTTATTTTCCGATTCAAGTGAACAGATATTTAATGTATGTTCTAATACAACACATTCGATAGCAGATATTCTTTCTTTTTTAAACCAGGAGTGTGGTTGTAAGATGAATGTTGAGCAATCTGCAGATTTTATGAGGTCAGATATTGTTCATTCCGTAAAAGGTGATAATGGTAGGTTGAAGGTGTTGGGTTGGAAGGCAAGATATTCCTTTTTTGACACGCTAAAATGGATGCTTTATGATTGATATTATCCTCTCCATATCAACTTCTTTTTTAATTACATTCTTAACAATTCCAATTGTTATTAATGTAGTTAGGCAAAATGACAAATTTTTAGACAAGCCAAGTAGTGATAGAGCTTCTCATAAAGTTAGCTGTCTCTTATACACATCTCCGAGCCCACGAGACGTAGAGGAATCG
>CAXDKI010000146.1:0-2680 GCA_963990215.1 uncultured Flavobacteriales bacterium
ATCTACACAAGGAGTATCGTCGGCAGCGGCAGATGTGTATAAGAGACAGTCTTTCCACCATTCTAATTTGGATGCATATACGCATATTAGCAAGTATCAAGCAAGTCCTATCTTTGCTGTAGGAAGTTATCAAATAGCTTTGAAGTTTCCATATCTTCGAACCTCTTTCAAAAAGACAGGTAAATCAGTAGGAACTATTATTGGAGATACATTACCTAACACTGTTGTTTTAGCGATTAGCTCCATTTTTATTGCGATTGTCATTGGTGTGTTTATTGGGTTGTTAGCGGCTGTTTGGAAAGATAGTTGGTTTGATCGTTCAGCATTGTTTTTTGGAGTATTAGGCATGTCTGTTCCATCTTTCTTTTCTGCCATTATCGTTGCTTGGCTTTTTGGTTTTGTATTAGCTGATTTAACAGGACTTAATATGACGGGTAGCTTGTATACTGTGGATGATTATGGAAATGGAGAGTATTTAACTCTACATAATCTGATATTGCCGGCATTTACATTAGGTATTCGCCCTTTAGCTGTGATTATTCAACTGACAAGAAGTTCGGTTTTAGAAACACTTTCTCAGGATTATGTGCGTACAGCAGTAGCTAAAGGTTTAAGCTTTGCAAAAGTGCTTCAAAAGCATGTGATGCGTAATTCTTTAAATCCAGTTGTTACAGCAGTATCTGGATGGTTTGCTAGCTTGCTAGCAGGGGCAGTTTTTGTTGAGTATATTTTTGCTTGGAATGGTTTGGGAAAAGAAATTGTAGAGGCATTAAATAATCTGGATTTACCCTTGGTAATGGGCAGTGTGCTAACGATAGCAAGCTTATTTGTCATCATCAATATTTTAGTTGATTTAATTTATGGGTGGCTTGACCCCCGCATTAGAATACAATAATGAGTAGAAAATTAGTAGTAGGAAATTGGAAAATGAATTTAAGCGTTTCTGAAGGGATTGCTTTAGCAAAAGAAGTAGAAGGTCAGTTGTTAACTAATCCTGTTGAGGATGTACAGGTAGTATTAGGTGTCCCTTTCTCCCATTTAACATCAGTATCTCATGCTGTAGAAGGAAAAGTGGCAGTATGTGCACAAGATTGTAGCGCTAATGAAAGTGGTGCTTTTACAGGAGAGGTGTCGGCTATGATGGTTGCTTCTACTGGAGCAGAATATATCATTTTAGGACATTCTGAAAGAAGAGAATATCATGGAGAGGAAAACACCTTACTAGCGCAAAAGATAAATTTGGCTTTAGAGCATGGATTGAAAGTGATATACTGCTGTGGAGAGGTTCTTTCAGAAAGAGAAAAAAACCAGCAGTTTAAGGTGGTGAGTGATCAAATTTTAGAAGGACTTTTTCATTTAAGTAAAGAACAAATGAAAGAGGTTGTTATTGCTTACGAACCGGTTTGGGCTATTGGAACAGGTGTCACTGCTTCTTCAGAACAAGCGCAAGAAATGCATGCTTTTATCAGAAGCTTGTTGCAAAAAAAATATGGAGATATGACGGCTGAAAATACTTCTATTTTGTATGGCGGAAGTTGTAAACCCGCTAATGCACAGGAACTGTTTTCTCAGCAAGATTTAGATGGAGGTTTGATAGGAGGGGCATCCTTAAAAGCTAATGATTTTGTAGCTATTATCAATTCGTTTTAATGCAGTACAAAGAGGTTATATTTGAAATCAGTCAAATTGAACCCTGGCGCGATATTTTACTGGCGCATTTGGGGGAATTACCTTACGATAGCTTTTTGGAAGAAGAAAAAGGTTTGAAAGCTTACATTTTGAGTGAATACTTTGATAAAGAACTTTTAGAAGAACTGTGTGCTGGTTTAGATACTCAAATTTCTTTTGAAGTTAAAGACGTTCAGCAACAAAATTGGAATGCTGTTTGGGAATCTGATTTTGAGCCAGTAAGGGTAGGAGATAATTGTGGAATACGAGCAAATTTTCATGAGCCATTAGGTTTGCAAAATGAAATAATTATCACTCCAAAAATGAGTTTTGGAACAGGTCATCACGCCACAACTTCCAGTATGATGGAGCAAATGTTACAAATAGACTTCTATGATAAGCGTATTTTGGACATTGGCTGTGGAACAGCCGTTTTAGCCATTCTTGCTGAAAAATTAGGAGCGACAGAGATTCAAGGGATTGATATTGATGAGTGGGCATATAATAATGCTTTAGAAAACTTACAAATGAATGAGTGTAATAACATTCATATTACTATTGGAGAGGTTGAAAAAATAAAAGGTGTTTTTGATGGGGTCTTAGCCAATATTAATCGTAATGTTTTACTCAACGATATGCCTAAATATTCTGCGGCCCTAAAAATGGCTGGGTTCATTTTATTTAGTGGTTTTTACACAGAAGATCTAATGCTTATTAAACAAACTGCGCTAGATTGTGGATTAGAATATATTCAACATACAACTAAAGATAATTGGGTGGCAGCTCAATTTGTAAAAAGATAATCAGATGAAGAAAATCATTATTATTTTATGTCTTTCGCTATTAGCTGATAGTGTAATGGGTCAAGCAAAAAAGCGTTTGCGCGTATTTACAGAAGAGCCTGGAGCTTATCTAGAAGAGTTGAGTGATTTCATGTTATCATCACCATCAGAGGATAGTAGAAAACCTGTCTCTTATACACATCTGACGCTGCCGACGATACTCCTTGTGT
>CAXDKI010000147.1:0-2679 GCA_963990215.1 uncultured Flavobacteriales bacterium
TTCATAGGAACTTACAGCAGTTTTCTGATTTGTTGAAAAATAATACTTTAGATTCCAATTTTAAAGAAGCATGTTTTTAGCACGTATTTCCGTATTAAATTTTAAGAATCACGAAGATAGCTCGTTAGAGCTCTCACATAATATTAATTGTTTTGTTGGAAATAATGGTTCAGGAAAGACTAACTTGCTAGATGCAATTCACTATTTGTCTTTCACTAAAAGCTATTTCAATAGTCAAGACGCTTTGAATATAAAGCACGAACAGCCTTTTTTATCTATTGAAGGAGAGTTTAATAAAGAAGGTAAGGAAGAGGTGGTGCATTGTGGTATTAAACGAGGTGCCAAAAAAGTAATTAAGCGTAACAAAAAAAGTTACGAGCGATTAGTAGATCATATTGGTTTGTTTCCTTTAGTGATGATTTCTCCAACAGACACTAATCTTATACTAGAAGGGAGTGAGGCGCGTAGAAAATACTTAGATTCTGTTATCTCTCAGTTTGACAGAGCCTATTTAGAACAGCTAATCCATTACGGGAAGTTGATAGTGCAGCGCAACGCAGTGCTTAAGCAGATGGCAAAAGGAGGACGGTTTGATAATTCTACCTTAGATTTATATGATGAGCAAATCGTTCCGATTGCGCAACAGATATTTGAGAAAAGAAAATATTTTTTAGATGAGCTGCTTCCTGTTTTTTGCGCATACTATCGCAATATTTCAGGAAATAATGAGGAAGTAAATATCGAATATAAATCACAATTGTTAGATGGTAATCTTGTTGATTTGATTCTAGCGAATCGAGAACGAGATAGACTATTACAATACACTTCGACAGGAACTCATAAAGACGACTTGATATTTCAATTAGATGGCTTTCCAATCAAGAAAATAGGTTCTCAAGGACAGCAAAAAACATTCTTGATGGCGCTTAAACTGGCTCAATTTGATTTTATGAAAGTGGCTTTAGGTTATAAGCCCATGTTGTTGCTAGATGATGTTTTTGATAAATTAGACAACAATAGGGTAGAGCAATTAATGACTTTAGTGGATCAACATCATTTTGGACAGATATTTATTACCGATACACATCCAGAAAGGAGTGTGCATATATTCAACAAAATCAAAGCAGATTTTAAAGTGTTTCATCTCAAAGAAGGAGCTATTGAAAAGGAAGAGTAACGAGCAATCGCTAGGAGAGGTTATCCAAGATTATTTGCGTGAAAGTGGTTGGGAGCAAAAATTGGATGAAATCAAAATTATTTCCGAGTGGGATAAAGTGCTAGGCCCTACATTGGCTAAGTATACCGATGAGGTTTTTATTAAAAACAAGCAACTACATATCCGACTTAAATCGGCTACTTTAAGACAAGAGCTTTCATATCAAAAATCAGAACTAATTAAACAACTGAACGATTCTGTAGGTAAGGAAGTAATTACGGAGGTTGTCCTTAAATAAAAAAAGCCCTACTATAAGAGAAGGGCTTATGTTTTATCATTTCTTTATTACTTAGAAACGCTCGAATTGAGAAAAGAAGAATGCCCCTTCGATTTCAGCGTTTTCGTTAGAGTCAGATCCGTGAACAGCATTTTTCGCTTTGCTTTCTGCAAATTCTTTACGAATTGTTCCGTCTGATGCTTCAGCTGGATCGGTTGCGCCAATTAAAGCACGGAAATCAGCTACTGCATTGTCTTTTTCTAAGATAGCTGCAACAATAGGTCCAGAAGACATATAGGAAACCAATTCTCCGTAGAATGGTCTTTCTTTATGTACAGCGTAAAAAGCGCCTGCTAATTCTGTAGATAATTCTGTTTTTTTCATCGATACAATGCGGAATCCTGCTGCATTGATACGCTCTAAAATAGCACCGATATGTCCGTTCACTACGGCTTCGGGCTTAATCATTGTAAATGTTCTGTTTGTAGCCATTACCTTCTTGATTTTAAGCTTGTTTGAATTCGGCTGCAAAGCTATAAAAATACATTTATTCTGTACCCCGACTTTTATTCTTATTTTTGTTTTATGAGTGTTGAAGAATTAAATAAACTGAAGGAGCTTTTAGCTGAGCCTAAAAAGATTGTCATTACAACGCATAGAGGTCCAGATGGAGACGCTATGGGTTCTTCTTTGGCTTTGTATAATTACCTGATAAAAAAGGGGCATCAAGTACAAGTGATTACACCCAATGATTACCCTTCCTTTTTACATTGGATGAAAGGGAATAATCATGTGATTCAGTTTACAAAAGAGCCAGAAGCGGCAGAACGAATTACATTAGCGGCAGAAATCATCTTTTGCTTAGACTTCAATACATTAAGTAGGATTGACAACTTTGCTCCAGTTGTGGAACAAACAAAGGCTTTCAAGGTTTTAATAGATCACCATCAGCATCCGGATGAGTTTGATTTCACATTGTCTGACACATCAGCTTGCTCTACAGCTCAGCTTATTTATGAGTTTTTAGAAATGTTTGGTGATGTTGATGCTATTGATCAAGATATTGCAGAGTGTTTGTATGCTGGCATCATGACAGATACAGGAAGTTTCCGTTTTCCATCAGTAACAGCTAAAACACATGAGATTGTAGCATTCTTAATTAGTAAAGGTGCACAACACGATAAGGTATACGATTTAGTACCTGTCTCTTATACACATCTGACGCTGCCGACGATACTCCTTGTGT
>CAXDKI010000148.1:0-2600 GCA_963990215.1 uncultured Flavobacteriales bacterium
ATCTACACTAGGAGTATCGTCGGCAGCGTCAGATGTGTATAAGAGACAGGAATCATTAACAGTTTAAAGCCTCAACAAAAAGCCATTGGCTTTCCAGTTTTGAAAGGAGGTAATTTTTTAAAAAATGAGATTCAAAAATATGTGAGTAGTTCCAATTGGGAATTATGTTTGGATTATCATTTTAGAGGTTACGCCAAGGTGAATAAAAACTTAATTGATTTCATGAATTCTTTTAAGAAAACATATGATATTCCGTTAGATCCATTATATACTGGAAAGCTCTTTTTTGGCGTTTTCGATTTAATAAAAAAAGATTATTTTCCTGAAGGAACTACCATTTTGTTGATACATACTGGAGGATTGCAAGGTATTGCAGGTATTAACCAAAGAATAGAGAAGAAAGGATGGCGAATCAATTAATAATCATATTGTTTTTTTGGACGAGCTTACTTGCTGCTCAGGATATGAGTAGAGCGGAGTATATCTATAAATATAAAGATTTAGCTGTTGCTGAAATGAATCAATATGGGATTCCAACTAGTATTACTTTAGCACAAGGGATATTAGAAAGTGGAAATGGAAATAGTGAGTTAGCAAGAAAATCGAGAAATCATTTTGGCATCAAGTGTCATAGTAGTTGGGAGGGTAAAAAAGTATATCATGATGATGACGAAGAACAAGAGTGTTTTCGAAAATATCCTACTGTAGCGGCTTCATACCGAGATCATTCTGTGTTTTTACAAAAAGCACGCTATGCCAGCTTATTTGAATTGGCTATTACCGACTATAAGGGATGGGCAAAAGGGTTAAAAAAGGCAGGCTATGCCACCAACCCCAAGTATCCTGAACTACTCATTAAAATTATTGAGGATAACCAATTGCAGCAATACGATAAACCAACAGATGCACCTTTCATCGCTAAGCGTTGGTATCGTGGAATGACTTATGGTTATCCGTATGTGTTAGGACAAAAAGGATTATATAAAAATGAGCACAAAGGATTTATGCTGACTGCTATTACTGAAGCTTCTTTAGAAGATGTTCATGCATTGATAGGAGCTAGTAAATTATTGTATCATCAAATAGGAGTAGGTGTGTTGGTAGGAATATCTTTTAATAAAGAAGAGACGATCATTTATCAAGCTAAGTATGGTTTATCTCTGCAGTTTTTATTGCCTCATAAAGAGAAAATGTGGCTGATACAACCCTTTATAATGACTGCCGATTTTAAGGGATTTGTGCCAGCTATTTCGGTTGGATTGTTGAAATAGTTTATTTTCTCGAGTGGTTAGCCTTTTGAATCACAAAAGTGACTACACCCCAAACTTTAAAATCTACTTCCTGTGTGATTTTTAGGGGTTGGTAATTGTTGTTGGCAGGCATGAGGTATAATTCTCCTTCGCTTTTTCTAATGTGTTTTACGGTAAATTCTCCATCTAGAACAGCTAGTACAATATCGTTGTTTTTTGGTTCCAATGCTTTGTCTACCACCATTACATCTCCACTTTGTATATTGGCATCAATCATAGAGTCGCCAATAGCTCTCACGCAAAAAGTATCTGCTGGGTTTTGCACTAGAAAGTCGTGCAAGTTCAAATTCATATCTAAATAATCTTGAGTAGGAGAAGTGGGGCCAGCAGGCACTGCATCGCCAAACATAGGTATGCCGTCTAACTTGCTATTATCTAAAGCATAAAAAGCAAGTTTGTTAGTAGATTTGATGAGTTTTGGTTTCATATTCTCTTATTCTAATGAATAGTTGTATAACAGATCTCCGCTTCCGATTACTAAGTTTAATTGCCCGTCTTTGTCGGTGTCGGTGCAGTTAAAAGCGCCTTGTCCATATAAGGGCATTCCAGGAAAAAGATTCCCATTTGATTTTAGCAAGTAGCAGTTTTCACCTTGAGTTAGTCCGATGTAATGCTGTCCATTTAAGTTAAAAACATGAGGAGTATGTTCACTAGTAATCGCATAGTCAAACACTTCTTTTTCTAATTGATAACAACTTATTTTTTCTTCCGAAATAATGAGTTCAGTTAACTCATCTTCATTGATGTTTTGTGCGATGAAGTGATGTGAGTTAGTTAAATTATTGCTTTTGATTTTTGATTGCTTTGCTTCTAGGTCAGTCAACCACACATTAGCTTGTGCGTCCGTGCTGTATACATAACCGTATTTCTTGTCAATATGGTAGGTGTCAGCTAATGGAATGGTTCCTAATCCAATACGCTGCTTGCCATTTCTTCCTACAATTTTAGCGTTTCCAGCTTTGTCAACTACATAGATAAAATCCTTGCTTTTATATAAATGGTATTTCACCTCTTGTGTGATTCTTTCAGGCATTTTCTCAAATTTCCAACCTTTTACAATTTCACCATTTTTATCATAGTTATACACCTTGTTGTCTTCGGCAGGAATTAAAATTCTGTATTTTCTGTTATTGTCATAGTCTAATAAAGTATGCCCAGCTGAGGCTCTAATTTCTAGTCTTCTTGGGAAGTTTTCTACATTATTGCCATTTCTGTCAAGGACATATAGACTGTCGGCAGTATTAAAGCTGTCTCTTATACACATCTCCGAGCCCACGAGACGTAGAGGAA
>CAXDKI010000149.1:0-2588 GCA_963990215.1 uncultured Flavobacteriales bacterium
CCTCTACGTCTCGTGGGCTCGGAGATGTGTATAAGAGACAGATTATGTATTGAACACTTCGGTAGATAAGGAGGCTTGTCCAAATAATTTAGCACCTACTAGCAGTACCACAGCGCAATTGGTGATGGGCGATGCCTTAGCTGTTTGTTTGTTGGAATGCAGAAACTTCAGTGATGCTGATTTTGCTCGTTTTCATCCTGGAGGGGCATTAGGCAAGCGCTTGTTCTTAAAAGTGTCCGATTTGTGCACACAGCACGAAAGCCCACAGGTAGATTTGGAGTCGGATTTAAAATCGGTGATTGTAGAGATTTCTCAAAAGCGATTAGGAGCAACAGCAGTCATGCAAGGATATGTCTTACAAGGCATTATTACCGATGGAGATATTAGAAGAATGTTAGAAGGTGGTGGTGACATTATGAATTTGCAAGCTAAAGATATTATGTGCAAAAACCCCAAGCAGATACAAGCCGATGAACTAGCAGCGGTAGCACTTAAAATAATGGAAGATCACAATATTACTCAGTTATTAGTCATGCAAGGGGCAAGTTATATTGGTATTGTGCATTTACACGATATTTTAAAAGAAGGAATCATTTAGATGAAGCAGATAGGAGAACCACAAGAACAATCCTTTTTGGATCATTTAGAAGTGTTGCGTTGGCACCTAATCCGCTCGTTAATAGCTGTATTAGTGGGGATGGTGGTTGCATTTGTTAATCCTGAAATATTATTCGATAAAATTATTTTTGCTGCTAAAGATCCAGAATTTCCAACCTACAAGGCATTGTGTTGGATTTCCGAAGCATTAGGATTAGGAGATGTGTTTTGTATCATGAAAATGCCTTTTACTTTAATGAACATTAATATGTCTGGTCAGTTCAGTACGCATATTGTTTCTTCTTTGGTGGCTGGTTTTATAGTTGGGTTCCCTTATGTGTTTTGGGAGATATGGCGATTTATCAGGCCAGCCTTATATCAAGGAGAACAAAAGCATGCTAGAGGGGTGGTTTTTTATACTTCTTTCCTCTTTATATTAGGAGTGCTTTTTGGTTACTATATGGTAGCGCCTTTATCGGTTCAGTTTTTAGGAAATTATCAGGTCAGCGCACAAGTAGCCAATCAAATCAATTTAAACTCTTTCATCTCTACGGTCACAACCGTTTGCTTGGCAAATGGTATCATTTTTCAGTTGCCTGTTGTAGTTTACTTTTTAAGTAAGTTAGGCATTGTTACCCCGCACTTTTTACGTACTTACCGTAAGCATGCCTTGGTGATGGTACTTATTATCTCTGCCATTATTACTCCTCCAGATATCATGAGTCAGATTATGGTTTCTTTCCCATTACTTATTTTGTATGAGATAAGTATTAAGATTTCTGTAAGAATGCAAGATAAATAGATGAAGTTAAGAGCGGAAAATATTATTAAGAAATACCGATCACGAACTGTTGTAAAGGGTGTGTCGGTAGATGTAAACCAAGGAGAGATTGTTGGTTTGTTAGGCCCTAATGGAGCAGGTAAAACCACCTCTTTTTATATGATGGTTGGCTTGATTAAACCTAATGGCGGAAAGGTTTTTTTAGACACCAAAGACATTACTGATTTACCTATGTACAAGCGTGCGCAGATGGGAGTGGGATACTTGGCTCAAGAAGCATCCGTTTTTCGTAAGCTGAGTGTAGAGGATAATATTTTAGCTGTTTTGGAAATGTCCGATTTATCCAAAGAAGTACAAGCCGCTAAACTAGAATCCCTTTTGGATGAGTTTGGTTTGCAGCACATCCGTAAAAGCATGGGTGATTTACTTTCTGGTGGCGAACGTAGAAGAACAGAAATTGCGCGTGCTTTGGCTACTGACCCTAAGTTTATTTTGTTAGATGAACCCTTTGCAGGTGTAGACCCTCTTGCAGTGGAGGATATACAGCAGATTGTAGCACAGCTGAAAGAGAAGAACATTGGAATTTTAATTACTGACCACAATGTACACGAAACATTAAGTATTACCGACCGTGCTTACCTTTTGTTTGAAGGTGAAATCTTAAAAGCAGGAACAGCAGAAGAACTAGCTGCTGATGAGCAGGTGCGTAGGGTATATCTTGGTAAAAAATTTGAGTTGAGGAAGTAGTAATTGGCTAAATGGCACACAACAAAAAGCCCCGCTTTGCAGCAGGGCTTTATTATGTTGTATGAGGTGTTTACTTATTCAGCAACTGAGATAGTAAACTCGTATCCTTCCATAATTTGGTTGCACAATAATTGTTGGCAAGCACTATCTACTTTGTTTTTAGCATCGGCTTCATCGTTAGCTTCTAACTCTAAAGTGATGTGTTTTCCAATGCGTACATTGGTGATTTCAGATAAACCTACATTGCCCATACTTGCGCTAACAGCTTTTCCTTGTGGGTCTAACAATGCTTTTAGTGGCATTACATCAATCTCTGCTATAAATTTCATTTGCTTTTATTTATGATGGATAAAATCGGATACAAAAGTAGTATAATTGGCACAGCTACAAAACGGAAAACACACAATAATAATACACTAATGATGAGCAAGGTGTAACGCATTTTATTTTCTTGCCAAGAAAG
>CAXDKI010000150.1:0-2549 GCA_963990215.1 uncultured Flavobacteriales bacterium
TCCTATTTACTTAAAAAGAGCCGCTTTGGCACACGAAAGCAATGGCAACTATAGCGATGCCTTAGCACATTACGAAACAATTAAAGAATACTATATCGAAACGCAAGAAGCTGCCGATATTGATAAATATATTACAAGAGCATCCTTGATGCAATAAAAAATGAAAAGCTCGCTTAGCGGGCTTTTTTTTGCAAACGTTATGGCAACAGCAAACAAAAATTTATCAGATTTCGACTACAGTCAAGCGCCTTCTGCAAAAGACATGAAGATAGGTGTTGTTGTGGCAGATTGGAACGAACAAATAACTGAAAAACTGTACCAAGGTGCCATGGAAGTCCTTAACACTTGCGGATGCATCCATGTTATCCGCAAAGATGTTCCTGGTAGTTTTGAGCTAGCATTAGGAGCACAGTTTTTGTTAGAATATACCGATGTAGATGCTGTTATCTGTTTAGGTAGCGTTATACAAGGTGAAACCAAGCATTTCGATTTTGTTTGCGAAGGAACAGCCTTAGGTATTAAAGATGTTGCTTTAAAGTATAATAAAGCCGTTATTTTCGGTGTACTTACCGATGAAAATATCCAACAAGCCATTGACCGTTCTGGAGGAAAACACGGAAACAAAGGAACTGAAGCTGCTATAACAGCTATTAAAATGGTGGCCTTGCAAAAAGAACTACAAAAGTAGAGAAAAACCTCTATTAAATCTCCCGCTTAAAAACAAGAAATCTTGCTGTTTTACTGCGTGTTACAAATTGTAGCGTCGAGAATAAAATAGTAATAAGTTGTCATGCTAAATTTGTTTCAGAATCTGTATAGACACTGATCGAGTTAAAGGTGGTAAAAAAAAGCCCCATTCATTGAATAGGGGCTTTTTCTTGCGGAGAGAGAGGGATTCGAACCCCCGGTACCTCGCGGTACAATGGTTTTCAAGACCACCGCATTCGACCACTCTGCCATCTCTCCTGCGGAGCGCAAATGTAAAATATTTTTATTTCCTACACCAAACAACAAGCATACTTTTTAAGCGTTTTTTATTGCTAGCGAATCCTTGTATATTTGAAGTATGAATAAATTCCTTTATTTTTTAATCACATTCTGTTTTTTTTCACAGATAAAAGCTCAGCAATTAGCTGCTAATTTCGATTACTCCACCTTTAACGGAGCAACTCCTTACCTAGAAACATATATTAGTGTTAATGCTAGTACTATTATTTTTTCAGAACAAGAGAACGGAAAATACCAAGGAAAAATTGGTATTGTACTAATACTTACTGATAATGATGGAGCAACAAAATTTTTCGATAAATATGAACTATTAAGCCCCGAATTACTGGATTCTAATCAAGTCGATTTTCATTTTATCGACCAACAGCGTATTGCACTAGCTGAAGGAGATTATACCTTAACCCTAAACATAGTTGATGCCAATAGTGGTGACGATCCATATACGCATCAACAAGAAATTTCATTTTGGTCGGCTAAAGAAACTGCCTTCTCTTCTATCCAATTTGTAGAAAGTTACCAGGAAAATAAAACCAAGAGCAATATCAATAAAAACGGAATAGACCTAAACCCTATGCCTAGTAATGTGTTTTACGAAGAACAAAACACATTATACTTTTATACCGAGCTTTATAAACTAACAGAAGCATCGTTATTTAGCTACTTTATTGCTTCTGCCGAAACCAATCAGATAGTAGGAAATCTTGCTAAATCGAAAGTTCAAAAACCCAATAATGGAACCAGGGTTTTTATAGGTTCGCTTCCTTTAGAGAAGCTGTATTCAGGAAGCTACCTGTTAGTATGCGAAGCAAAAAATAAGATGGGGCAAGTAGTAGCTACACAAAGTAAATTCTTCTACAGAATAAAAAGTGGTGGAGAGCAACATGCTATTGACATTAAAGGAACTTTTGTTGATGAATATTCACTTGATCAACTGAAACAATACATTGATTACATCTACCCTGTTCAAAAAAACAGAGAAGGCATTACAGCTCAATCTTTGCTTCAAGGTAATGATACTGAGCTAATGAAGAATTTTTTCTATCAGTTCTGGAAACAAAGGTATCCTTTAGATCCTGTATATGCCTGGAATAATTACTTACAAGTAGTTGAAACAGTTAATGAAGAATTTGACAATGGTAGGATACCAGGATACAAAACTGATAGAGGTAGAATATACCTGCAGTATGGTGCTCCAAACAGTAGAATAGTAAATAATTTTTCTACTGAATACAAACGATTTGAGGTATGGCACTACTACAAAATAGATCATCAATCTGACTGTCGTTTTGTGTTTAGTGGCGAAAACAGAGGTACCGACATGTCATTAGTATTATCTAATGTTGATGGTGAAGTGACAGACACTGAGTGGCTGATGCGATTTGGAGAGAGTTTAAATCAACCTAATTTTGATCCTCAATCGCCAATCGATTATTTTATCAATCCTCAATAATAAATGAATCAAATCGGTTTATTAATTATTCGAATTTTATCCTTTTCACCTCTATGGTTTCTAAGATTTTATGCACTGAAAATATATATCC
>CAXDKI010000151.1:0-2547 GCA_963990215.1 uncultured Flavobacteriales bacterium
GTACTACAAGTAAATGGAATATTCATCATTATTTTGTTAGAACTTTTAATGGTATGCAAGAATCCGTTGCAGAAGGGAGACAGTTAGATACACTAATCAATTTACATCCTAACGATTTTAATGTGCGCTTAAATAAGGTAGAAACCATGAACTTTTTTGAGTTGAACAATTACATTAATGAAGAGCGTATGAAAGGGTCTAAAAACTTAGTTTTTCACCTCATAGAAAAACACAAACGAATTTCATTTCCCTTCTCTACCATTATTCTTACGCTAATTGCTGTAGCTTTTGCTTCTAGGAAAGTACGCGGAGGGATTGGACTACATTTAGGTGTAGGGCTACTTATAAGCTTCTCTTACATCCTCTTTATGCAGGTATCTACCACTTTTGCTACCAATGGTGATTTATCTCCTGCACTAGCTGTTTGGATTCCTAATTTGATGTATATAGGATTAGCTGCTTATCTACTAAAAAAAGCTCCTAAATAGTCTTCTTAGCCTGTTCCCAGTACGCATCCATTTCGGAAAGTGTCATATCGGAAAGATCTTTTCCTTCCTCTTTTAGAACTGCTTCCATTTGCTGAAAACGCTGAATGAATTTTTTATTGGTACGCTCCAAAGCATCTTCTGGATTTACCTCTACAAAACGAGAATAATTAATCAGAGAGAATAACAAATCCCCAAACTCTTCTTCAGTTTTCAACTTATCGCCTGCTTCTACTTCGGTATTTAGCTCTTCCAACTCTTCTTGAACCTTATTCCACACCTGTTCGCTATCGTCCCAATCGAAACCAACACCGCGTACTTTTTCTTGAATACGAACGGCCTTAACAATAGCTGGTAAAGAACGAGGAACACCCTCTAAAACCGATTTCTTACCTTCTTTCAGCTTTAGTTTTTCCCAGTTTTGCTTCACTTCTTCCTCTGTTGCAGCCTCCACATCTCCATAGATATGTGGATGACGATGCACTAATTTATCACAGATTCCATTCAACACATCGGTTATATCAAACTGATTGGTTTCAGAAGCAATCTTGGCATAAAAAACCAGGTGCAACATGATATCACCCAACTCTTTTTTAATTTCCACCATGTTTTTATCTAAAATAGCATCCGAGAGTTCGTACATCTCTTCAATGCTTAAATAGCGTAAAGACTCCAGTGTTTGTTTCTTGTCCCAAGGACATTTAGCACGAAGATCGTCCATAATGTTTAAGAGGCGTTCAAAAGCTTGTAGGCGTATCTCCATCTTTTAATAATTTCCACAAAAATAGTATAACATTTCATACCTTTGCAGGAGCAAAGAGTATTATGGAAGTAATCTTATTATCAATCGGATTTTTAGCACTTGCTTTTGCAGGTATCGCCATTAAAATTTTAGTTAAAAAAGATGGTGAATTTGCTGGAACATGTGCTTCTCAAAGCCCTTTTTTAAATAAAGAAGGTGAGGCTTGTGGATTTTGCGGTGCTTCTCCTGAAGAAAAATGTAAAAAAGAAGAAGTAGAGGCTACTAGTTTACCTGAAATTGGGAAAAAGAAGTTGTAGCCCAGGTTTCCCATTCCCCTTTTCTATTTGTATAAATAAGGTAAGCATCTAGCTCTGGATGTGTTTGTAAATATCTCTTCGTTTTATTAATACCCATAACCATAAATGCAGTAGCATAAGCATCGGCCAGCATACAATCTTCAGTTACAACCGTTACACTTAGTAATTTATGCTTAACAGGATAGCCTGTTTGAGGATCAATAGTATGTGCATATTTCTCTCCATCATCCACATAAAATCTGCGGTAGTTACCTGATGTAGCCAAGGATTTATTAGGCAACTCTATAACAGTTTGAAAGCGATTTTTATTATCTATTTCAGAAGTCGGTTTATCGATACCAATACGCCAGTTTTTTCCATTGGCATTTTTCCCTTTTGCTCTTAACTCTCCCCCTACTTCCACCATATAATTTTGCAAACCCACACTATCTAAAAAAGCAGCAATTACATCTACAGTATATCCTTGTGCCAAAGCATTAAAATCGAGCTGTAGCAAATCAGGATTATGCAACAAGCTATCTCCTTTTAAGAATACTTTTTGATAGCCCACTTTTTGCAATAAAGAATGGATAAGCAAAGAATCCACTTTTGTTTTTTCGGTAAAGCCAAAGCCCCATGCATTTACGACTGGAGCCAAGGTACAATCAAACTTCCCATGAGTAGAGTCAGCCACTGCTTGAAAAGCATTGAAAACCTTAACAAAATGTTCATCTAAAAAGATGTTGGTATCCCCTTGATTCAACCTTGAGATTAAAGAATATTCTTGATAAGTAGATAAAGAAGAATCCATCTCTGCTAAGATGCTATCCACCTCCCATTGATAATTGGCAGTATTAGGACTCATATACTGCACATTGTAAGTACTACCTTGTGCAAAACCTAAATTCTGTACCAATACTTCACTTTGTTGCTGACCAGCGCAAGATGCTAATATTCCTACAATGGCTATCCATAATCTATTCATCGCTGCTTCACTGCAGCCTCCAAACTTGAGAAATATGCA
>CAXDKI010000152.1:0-2547 GCA_963990215.1 uncultured Flavobacteriales bacterium
ATTCCTCTACGTCTCGTGGGCTCGGAGATGTGTATAAGAGACAGAAAAAAGGCTCACACAGTAATTAGCACAATCATCAGCCGATGCATTGCCTAAAGGAGAGATTTCATCAGCATACTTAAAGAATCCATTAAATCCTTTCACACCGCTACCAGCAGTTGTCATAGTTGGCGATTGAGAAATTGTGTTAACACGCACTTTATTTCTTACACCAAAGTGGTAACCAAAACTTCTGGAAATGCTTTCTAAGAAAGCTTTGTTATCAGCCATATCATTATAATCAGGGAAAGTACGCTGTGCAGCAATGTAAGACAACCCTATAATAGAACCGTATTCGTTCATTGCATCTAATTTCCAAGCCGTTTGCATGGTTTTATGAAAAGACATAGCAGAAACATCCAACCCCTTCATTGTAAAGTCGTAATTCTGATCGGTGTAATGACGTCTTTTACGAACATTTACAGACATTCCAATAGAATGAAGAATAAAATCAATCTTTCCTGCAAATGTTTCCATTGCTTTAGAAAGTAGATTTTCTAAATCCTCAATAGAGGTAGCGTCTGCAGGAATAATTTCTGAGCCTGTTTCTTGTGCCAATTCGTTAATCGCACCCATACGCATAGCGATAGGAGCATTTGTTAATACGAACTCCGCTCCTTGAGCATGGCATTGTTCTGCTACTTTCCAAGCAATCGACTGTTCATTCAATGCTCCGAAAATAATTCCTTTCTTTCCTTTTAATAAGTTATTTGACATGAGTCAATCTTTAATTAGATATACAAATATAGTATGAATTATTAAGTACCCAAGAGTTCTTGCGCATTGCTGATAGCTGTATCTGTCACTTCGCTGCCACTCAACATTTTAGCTAGTTCTTGAATACGCTCTTCCCTATTGAGTTTAGAAAGCTTGGTCTCTGTCACAGCTTGCGTGTTATCTTTATTAACAAGTAGCTGCTCATCACCTTTAGCTGCAACTTGTGGCAAATGAGTAATTCCTATTACTTGCATGTTATTAGACATTTGTTGCATTAAAGCGCCCATTTTATGAGCTATTTCTCCAGAAACACCAGTATCAATCTCATCAAAAATAATGGTTGGTAGTTGTGTTTTTTTAGCCATTAAGTATTTTACGCACAACATTAATCTTGAAAGCTCACCTCCTGAGGCAACTTTCGTTACTTCTTGTAGGCTTCTACCTTTGTTCGCAGAGAAGTAAAAACAAATCTCCTCTTTGCCATTTACATGAATCTCTTCCGAAGGATGTTGATTTATCTGAATGCTTGCATCAGGCATGCCTAGACCACTCAATAAAAAACAAATTTCTTTTTCAATGCCTGGTATAACAGCAGCTCTTTTTTGACTGATTTTCCTGGCTATATCGCAAGATTTTTTATGTGTTTCAGCTACTTCCTTTTGTAATTCTACTAATTGTCCTCCTATAGATTGAACACTGTTTAATTCATGATTTAGCTGTTCCTGTAGTGCAATTAATTGTTCCGGATGTACTAGTTGATGTTTCTGAAGTAATTTATTTATAAGGCTAATACGATCTGATAAAATTGACAATCGTTCAGGATTATGCTCTATCCCTTCTACTAAAGACGCAGAATCAGTCAATACATCCTTAAGCTCTATATGCATACTCTCTACTCTTTCAGCAAGCTCTTGAATTGTTTCATGATTAGAAGCTATGGTTTGAAGTAAGCTTTTCACTTTTTGAAGCTGTTCTAAAATAGAATAATCAGATAGATCTATTAGATGAACAGATTCTTGTAACTTTTGCTGTATTTCTTCAGCATTTTCCAAAAGCTTTATTTCTTCTTCTATTTCAGACAACTCACTTCCATCGTGCAGTTTTGCCTCATCTAATTCTGTTAATAGAAATTGTTTATAATCTACATCTAACTGTTGAGTTGATGCTTGCGACAATAATTGCTTATAATGTGTTTTTTTTTGATTCCACTTGTTATACTGTTCAGCATAAGAAGTAAGCAACTCTTCATGCTCTGCAAAAACATCCACTAACTTGAGATTGAGGTTGTACTTGTTTAATAGTAATGTTTTATGTTGCGAATGAACATCTACCAATCGACTCCCTAATGCTTTTAACTGATGAAGAGTTACAGGAGTATCATTTATAAAAGCCCTGCTTCTACCGGCAGGATTGATTTCTCTTCGAATAACCGTTTGAGGTAGATAATCTAAATCGTTTTGTTCGAAAAAACTATGCAATTGATAAGCTGCAATAGAAAACTCTCCTTCTACAATACATTTTTTAGTGTTGTCTTGTAAAACTTGGGTGTCTGCTCTATCTCCTAATATTAAAGATAATGCTCCTAATAAAATTGATTTACCTGCACCTGTCTCCCCTGTTATTGTAATAAATCCCTGATTGAAAGAAATGTTCAACTCTTTAATTAAAGCGTAGTTAGATATGGATAAGTTGCTAATCATTTTTTACAAACGCTCATTACCACCTTCCTGCTGCTCTTTTATTTTATTGCTGTCTCTTATACACATCTGACGCTGCCGACGATACTCCTTG
>CAXDKI010000153.1:0-2538 GCA_963990215.1 uncultured Flavobacteriales bacterium
TTGCACCACTGTTTTAGGCATGCCAGCTAGTTTAGCCACATGTATACCAAAACTATGCGCACTTCCACCAGGCTTCAGCTTACGTAAAAAAATGATTTTACTTCCTGAATCTTGCACCGAAACATTGAAGTTTTTGATGCGCTGAAAGGTATTACACATTTCGTTCAGCTCGTGGTAATGCGTGGCAAAAAGTGTTTTTGCCTTTGTTGGATGTTGATGCAAATACTCGGCAATAGCCCATGCAATAGAAATGCCATCATAGGTGCTTGTTCCTCTACCAATTTCATCTAAAAGGATTAAACTTCTATCCGAAACATTGTTCAAAATACTAGCTGTTTCGTTCATCTCTACCATAAAAGTAGATTCTCCCATAGAAATATTATCGGAGGACCCCACCCTTGTAAAGATTTTGTCTACCAGACCAATATCTGCTGCTTCTGCAGGAACAAAACAACCAATCTGAGCCATCAAGACAATGATTGCTGTTTGCCTTAACAAAGCCGATTTACCAGACATATTAGGACCTGTAATCATAATGATTTGCTGCTGTTCTCTATCAAGAAACACATCATTAGCAATGTATTCCTCACCCAAAGGAAGTTGTTGTTCTATAACGGGATGTCTTCCATTCTTAATATTCAACTCATACCCTTCCTGAATCCTTGGCTTCACATATCTCTGTCGTTGAGAAACAGTTGCAAAAGAGAACAAGCAATCCAACTTAGCAACAAGCTGCGCATTGCGCTGTACGGGTTGTATAAATTCCATTAAAGCCAATACCAAATCGTTAAACAAGCGACTTTCTAGAGCAGTGATCTTCTCTTCTGCCCCCAATATCTTTGCTTCTAACTCCTTCAGTTCCTCTGTAATGTATCGCTCCGCATTCACTAAAGTTTGCTTACGAATCCATTCCTCTGGCACCTTGTCTTTATGTGTGTTTCTAACTTCTAAATAGTACCCAAACACATTATTGAAAGCAATTTTTAAGGACGGTATTCCTGTTCGTTCAGTTTCTCTTTCTAAAATTTGCTGCAAATGCTCTTGACTAGATTGCGTAATATTACGCAACTCATCTAATTCAGGACTTACTCCTGCTGCAATTACCCCTCCTTTCGCTAATGTAACGGGTGGTTCTTCTTTTATTTCGTTAGATATTTTATCGCGTATGATAGCGCAAAGGCTCAGCTGCTCTGCAATGGTTTGTAAGGCTTTGTTTCTTGAATTCTGACAAGATTCTTTGATTGGCTCTATAGCTATCAAAGCTCTTTTCAACTGCACCACTTCTCTAGGTTTGATGCGACCTGTCGCCACTTTAGATATCAATCGCTCTAAATCGCCAATTTCTTTAATATGTGTTTGTAGTAATTCTGACAAACTCATGTCTTGCATAAATTTCTCTAAAACAGACAATCGCTCCTCAATAGGTTGCCTATCTTTTAGTGGAAACGCCAACCAACGCTTCAACATCCTAGAGCCCATAGGTGTAATACTGTGATCTAACACATCTACCAAAGTAATCGCCCCTTCGTTAGTGGAGTAAAACAACTCCAAGTTACGAATGGTAAAACGATCCATCCACACATGATGTTCCTCTTCTATTCGTTGCAAATGCGCAATATGCTTCACTTGGTGATGCTGTGTTTCTGCCAAGTAATGCAAAGCCGCTCCAGCAGCAATCGTACCCGCTTCTAAATTATCCACACCAAATCCTTTCAAGGAATTGACATCAAAATGCTTGAGTAATCTCTCTTGTGTAAATTCTGTTGTAAACACCCAATCTTCTAATGTGAAGGTGTAGAACTTATCTCCAAATACCTCTAAAAACTTTCGTTTATATTGTTTTTGAAACACCACCTCATTAGGGGCAAAACTTTGCAAAAGCTTTCCAATATATTCAGTATTTCCTTCAGCTACTAAAAACTCTCCTGTGGAAATATCCAAAAAAGAAACACCAATAGATTTAGCAACAAAATGCACACAAGCCAAAAAATTATTGGCTTTATGGTCTAACACCTTATCGTTATAAGAAACACCTGGCGTAACTAATTCTGTCACCCCTCTTTTAACAATTCCCTTAGTTGCCTTTGGATCTTCCAATTGATCGCAAATAGCAACTCGCTCTCCTGCTCTTACTAACTTCGGTAAATAGGTATCTAAAGCATGATGTGGAAAGCCCGCTAGCTCTTCATTAGAAGAGCCGTTAGAGCGCTTAGTTAGTGTTATCCCTAAAATTTTGGACGCCTTGATGGCATCTTTGCCGAAAGTTTCGTAAAAATCCCCTACACGAAACAGTAAAATAGACGATGGATATTTCGTCTTAATACTGTTGTACTGAACCATTAAAGGAGTTTCCTTCTTTTTTTTCTTCGTTCCTGTTTTTATCGCCACTACACTTAAATGCTTACATTCGCAATCATAATCTAAAGGATGCGTAAGTTAAAAAATAACGAGTTAAATAGACTGAATTTAGAAGAATTTAAAAACAGTAAGAAAACACCCCTTTTAATTGTACTCGACAATGTTAGAAGTGCGCACAAT
>CAXDKI010000154.1:0-2528 GCA_963990215.1 uncultured Flavobacteriales bacterium
TACCAAGAAAAAGTCCAAGCATTATACTTTAGAGATTTCAGTCATTATCTAGAAAAAGCAGGATTGAATGTTGTAAACTTGTGGGGTGATTACGAACTCAATGATTTTAATGTTTTACATTCGAATCGCTTAATAATTGTAGCTCAAAAATGAATCCATCAACATACATTATCCTTTTTGGTTCTGTAGTGTTCGGTGCTTTAATTGTGAAAATATTTAAAGCGCAATCAGGAAAACGCATGAATTTACTGATTGCATTTAGTGGCGCTTATTTGTTTGCTATTACGATACTACACCTTATCCCAGAAATTTACCATACCAATATGAATGGTACATATATTGGATTATTCATTTTAATAGGATTTTTCCTGCAGATTGTTTTAGAGCATTTCTCTCAAGGTATTGAACACGGCCATGCACACTTACACGGTAGTGTGCCAGTCAGCATGATGCTTGGCCTTTGCATACATGCATTTCTAGAAGGAATGCCTTTAGGAGACCATGTACATCACCACCATCACCAACATCATCACCATACACACAATGCTCTTTTAACGGGAATTGCACTACATAAAGTTCCTGTCAGTATTGTGTTGTTGAGTATGTTCATCCAAAGTGGAATGAAAAAAATATACGCATATACCCTACTCTTCCTGTTTGCCATAATGTCTCCACTAGGTGCATTTGTAAGCAACTATATCAGTCATATTGGACAGTTTTACGATGAGATAATGGCTATTGTAGTAGGAATCTTCTTGCATATTTCTACCACAATCTTATTTGAAAGCAGTGAAGGACACCACTTCAAAACACAAAAAATTGTGGCTATTATTTTAGGTTCTGGAATAGCACTATTAGGTATGGTTATATGATTAAACGATTCATCATTACAGGTGGACCCGCTACTGGAAAAAGTAGCATTATTGAATATTTTCAACAAATAGGATACTCTTGCTTTGAAGAAGTTTCTAGAGGCATCATTCAAGAGCAAAACATACAAACCTCTGCTAAGAACTTCGATTTTGAATACGCTGTCTTTCAAGACCGAAAAAAACAATATTTATCCGCTACAAAACTGCATTTTTTTGATAGAAGCATGTTGGATGGATTAGCTTATATGAAGTTGCAAAACATACCCATCCCACAGCAGATGCTAACAGACGTAAAAACACACCGCTACGAATTAAAAGTTTTTATAGCACCAGCATGGGAGGAAATTTATCATCAAGATTCCGAACGACTTGAAATTTTTGAAGAAGCTATTAATATTGATAAATTTTTGCGACACACCTATCAGTCCTTTGGTTATGAGCTAGTTGAAATACCACTCACTACTGTAGAAGAAAGAGTGAAGTTTATTCTTTCTCAAATCTAATCCTTATATTCGTGGGTATGCTCAGCCCACTGCAAATACTCACCAAATATTGGGGGTTCAATTCCTTCCGTTCTTCACAGGAAGAAATCATAAATGAAGTGTTGGCAGGGCGAGACACTTTAGCGCTACTCCCTACCGGAGGAGGAAAATCCATTTGCTACCAAGTCCCAGGTATGATGCAAGATGGTATTTGCTTGGTTGTGTCTCCCCTTATTGCTTTGATGAAAGACCAGGTATCTTCATTACAAGCAAAGGGCATAAAAGCCATGGCTTTAACTTCTGGAATGACACTATCAGAAGTAGATATTGCGCTTGACAACTGCATCTATGGAAACTGCAAATTCCTTTATCTCTCTCCTGAGCGTTTACAAAATAAAATGGTGCAAGAAAGACTCAAAAAAATGCGCGTCAATCTTATCGCTATTGATGAAGCGCACTGTATTTCAGAATGGGGTTACGACTTTAGACCAGCCTATCTGAAAACAGTTGAAATCAGATCGTTCATAGACGCTCCTTTACTAGCATTAACCGCTACTGCAACTCCTGATGTGGTGGAGGACATACAAAAACAACTCCTGTTTAAAGAGTCAAATATATGGCGTAATAGCTTTCTCAGACCAAAACTCTCTTATGTGGTTTTGGAACAAGAAGACAAAGATGAAAAGTTATTACGCGTACTTCAAAAAATTAAAGGTTCTTGCATAGTTTATTGCAACACAAGAAAAGAAACCAAACGCATTTATCAGCTCTTACATGAGCATAATATATCAGCACATTTTTATCATGGCGGACTAGATATAGTTGATAGAGAAACTAAACAAAAGCAATGGCAACAAAATCATGTGCGAGTAATGGTGGCCACCAATGCTTTTGGGATGGGCATAGATAAATCTAATGTACGCTTGGTGGTACACATCCATTTACCGTCTTCTCCGGAAGCATATTTTCAAGAAGCAGGGCGTGCCGGAAGAGACGAAAAAATGGCATATGCCATTTTACTCACCAATGGTTTTGATATCATCAAACTCAAAAAATACATTGAAGAGCATTATCCTGCATTAGAAGAAATCAGAAGTGTGTACCAATATTTAGCTAATCATTTACAAATCTGTCTCTTATACACATCTGACGCTGCCGACGATACTCCTTGTGT
>CAXDKI010000155.1:0-2517 GCA_963990215.1 uncultured Flavobacteriales bacterium
TTCCTCTACGTCTCGTGGGCTCGGAGATGTGTATAAGAGACAGTCAATAATATCACCTACTTTAATATCATTAAAGTTTGCAATACTTAAACCACACTCGTATCCAGCTGACACTTCTTTTACATCGTCTTTAAATCGTTTTAAAGAAGAAAGCTCTCCTGTGTAAACCACTATACCATCTCGAATCAAACGAACCATGGTGTTTCGTGTCATCTTTCCATCTAATACATAACAACCTGCAATGGTTCCAATTTTAGAAATTTTGAATGTTTCACGCACTTCGATATTAGAAATAATTTTTTCTTCAATATCTGGAGAAAGCATTCCTTCCATCGCTTGCTCTAGCTCTTCTATCGCATTGTATATAACAGAATACAACCTAACATCAATCTGCTCTGTTTCGGCTAATTTACGCGCATTTACAGAAGGACGCACTTGGAATCCAATAATAATAGCATCCGAAGCAGCCGCTAACATTATATCCGATTCAGAAATTTGTCCTACCGATTTATGAATAATATTCACTGCAATTTGATCTGTAGAAAGTTTTTGCAGCGAGTCTGACAACGCTTCAATGGAACCATCTACATCACCTTTAATAATAACATTCAACTCTTGGAAATCTCCTAAAGCCAATCGTCTCCCAATCTCATCAAGTGTAATGTGTTTTTGTGTTCTTACACCTTGCTCACGCTGCAATTGCATACGCTTTGCTGCAATGTTTTTTGCTTCTCTCTCATCAATCATTACATTGAACCTGTCTCCCGCTTGAGGAGCCCCATTCAATCCTAATAATACAGCAGGAACAGATGGTCCTGCAGCATCCATTTTACCGTCACGCTCATCCAACAAAGCTTTTACTTTACCAGAATAACAACCCGCTAAAACATAATCTCCTACCTTTAGCGTTCCTGCTTCAACTAGAATGGTTGTTAAATAACCTTTTCCTTTATCTAAAGATGCTTCAATAACTGTTCCTGTAGCATTTTTATCTGGATTAGCCTTTAACTCTAACAATTCTGCTTCTAATAAAACTTTATCTAAAAGCTCTGGAATCCCTTGCCCTGTCTTTGCAGAAATTTCTTGTGACTGGAACTTACCACCCCAATCCTCTAACAGAATATTTTCATTTGCTAATTGCTCACGAATCTTATCAGGATTTGCTGTTTCTCTATCCACTTTATTTAAAGCGAACACCATAGGCACTCCTGCTGCTTGGGCGTGAGAGATTGCTTCTTTTGTTTGAGGCATCACTCGATCATCAGCAGCTACTACTATAATAACAACATCTGTTACTTGCGCTCCACGAGCACGCATAGCGGTAAAGGCTTCGTGACCCGGAGTATCTAAGAAAGTTATTTTTTTACCGTCTTCTAAACTTACCTCATAAGCACCAACGTGCTGTGTAATACCTCCTGCTTCTCCTGAAATTACATTAGCTTTACGAACATAATCAAGTAACGAAGTTTTACCATGGTCTACGTGTCCCATAACCGTTACGATAGGAGCACGAGATTTTAAATCTTCATCTATATCGTCAACTTCTATAATAGAATCTTGGACTTCCGCACTCACAAACTCTACTGCAAAACCAAACTCTTCTGCAACAATAGTTAATGTTTCAGCATCTAAACGCTGGTTCTGCGTTACCATCATTCCTAAAGAGAAACATGCTGAAATAATTTGAGTTGGAGGGACATCCATCATCTGAGCAAGTTCAGCTGTAGTGACGAATTCTGTTACTTTAATCGTCTTGTCTGCCTCCTCTTGTTGAAGCATATCTAATTCTTCTTGCTCCTTTCTAGCCTGTCTCTTTTCTCTACGAAGTTTAGCTCCTTTATTTTTTCCTCCTCCCTGGAGTTTCGCAAGGTTTTCTCTTACTTTCTTTTGGATTTCCTCAGGAGTAAGCTCTACTTTTTGTTCTTTTTTACCTCGGTTTTTTCTAGCAGCTTTACGCGGATCAACCTTTTTGGTTATACGCTTACGCTTTTTCTTAGTCTCTTCATTACTAGAAGAAGCCACTGGCTTTTTATTTTTAGGTTTGAATTGCGCCAAGTCAATTTTTTGCCCTTCAACAATTTTAGGACCATCTAGCTTGCCTGCTTTTGCTCGAATAACTGAATGAGCAGCCGGAGCATCTTCTTTTGGCTCTTTCTTTTTCTCAGGCTTAGGCTTTTCTGCTTTTGGTTTTTCTACCTTCTGCTCAACAACTTTCTCCTCTGTTTTTTCTTTTTCAGAATTGGTAACAACCTCTTCCTTGTCTAAATCAACCTTATCCACTACTTTGAATTCGATTTTCGGAGCAGACACTTTCACCATTTCCTCCTCTTCTTCTGCAACTTTTTTAGCCTCTTCCTCTGCCTTCTTTGCTTCTTTCTGCTGTTTTGCCTCGGCCTTAACAATCATGTCTGGCTGATACTCGGCTATTAACAAGTCATGCAGATCGGATTCGATTTTAGAGTTCCTATTAAGTCCTTCTGATTTAGGGCCTAAAAACTCTAAAATAGTATCTACACC
>CAXDKI010000156.1:0-2513 GCA_963990215.1 uncultured Flavobacteriales bacterium
CTAAAGAATTAGAAATGATTTACATCTTAATGTTGGTAGTGTTTGTTTTAGGATACCTAGCAATTGCTTTAGAGCACCCATTAAAAGTTGACAAATCCGCTTCAGCATTAATTATTGGTGCTTTAGGGTGGACTCTTTATGCATTTAGTGGAGTCGACGCACACCATTTAGGAGAACACCTGTCTCATCACCTAGTAGACGTAGCAGAAATTTTATTCTTCCTATTAGGAGCTATGACTATAGTTGAGCTTATTGATTCACACCAAGGATTTACGGTTATCACCGATAAGATTACCACAACTAAAAGAGTTCCTTTGATGTGGATCTTAACTGTCCTTTCATTCTTTTTTTCAGCTGCACTAGACAACCTTACAGCCGCTATTGTAATGTCTGCTCTTTTAACCAAACTTATTAAGGATAAAGAAGACTTATGGATGTTTGCAGGGATGGTTGTCATTGCTGCTAATGCAGGAGGCGCATGGTCTCCAATTGGAGATGTAACAACCATCATGCTTTGGATTGGCGGACAGGTAACTGCGTCTAACATTATTACTTCTATCATTATTCCTTCTATGGTATGTTTAATCATTCCTATGATTTACATTTCATTCCGTTTAAAAGGGAATATTACAAAACCAAATAAAGGAGAAGTTATTGAGCACATTAACCCTACTACACCTTTCGAAAGAAAGTTTGTTTTCATCTTAGGAGTTTGTGGATTGTTATTTGTTCCTGTTTTTAAAACAGTTACTCACCTACCTCCTTATGTAGGAATCTTATTCAGCTTAGGAGTTATGTGGTTGGCTACAGAATTGCTGCACAGAAGCAAAAAACACGAAAACAAATCAGAGTTAACTGTAATTGGTGTATTGAAGAAAATTGATATTCCAACTATCTTTTTCTTCCTGGGAATTCTTTTAGCAGTTGCTTCGCTACAGTCAATGGGACACCTTGGCGATATGGCAAATATTCTAAACGATTCATTTAATGGGCAAACAGCAGATGGTATTTACATCATTAACATGATTATTGGACTTCTTTCGTCTATCGTTGACAATGTACCTTTAGTAGCGGGAGCAATGGGAATGTATGAAGTAACAGAAACAGGATTTTATGCTGTAGACGGCATGTTCTGGGAGTTCTTAGCTTACTGTGCTGGTACAGGAGGTTCTGTTTTAATCATTGGATCTGCTGCTGGTGTTGCCGTTATGGGAATCTTAAAAATCGACTTCATTTGGTATATGAAAAAGATTAGCTTTTTAGCGTTTTTGGGTTATATTGCGGGAGCAATCACATACATCTTATTACAATAAGAAATGGGTTGTCTTCGTTAAAACCTAAAACACAAAAATATGAAGTCACTGCTTTTACAAATTGATGTATTAAGCGACACATTAAAGCAAATTAGCGAAAGTAACGAAATCATTGTAGAGGAGAAAACCCTCTCTATCTTAGAACTTATTACAAGCGGAGGAACCGGAGGTAATCTAATCATGATTACCCTCGGCATACTTTCAGTTATTTCTGTCTATTTATTTATTGAGCGCTACAACACCATTAAGCGCGCTAGCAAACAAGATTCCGCCTTTTTCAACAGCATTAAAAACTATGTGCAGGATAAAGATTTAAAAGCAGCTAAAACGCTTTGTAAAAAGACGGACAGTTCTGTTGCGCGCATGCTAGAAAAAGGGATTGATCGCATTGACAAACCAATGACAGATATTTCTGCTTCTATAGAAAATCAAGGAAAACTGGAAGTGTATCAATTAGAAAACAACCTTGCTAACTTAGCAACTATAGCTGGCGCAGCACCTATGATTGGTTTTTTGGGAACAGTAATAGGAATGATTGTTGCTTTTCATGAAATGGCAAGTGCAGGAGGCAATATCGATATTGAAATGCTTTCAAAAGGAATATACACTGCCATGGTAACAACAGTTGCAGGTTTGGTTGTTGGTATTGTCGCCTACATTGCCTATAACGTTTTAGTAACTAAAGTAGAAAAAGTAGTGTTTATGTTAGAAGCTACTTCTACCAAGTTCATGGATCTTTTGCATAACAACCAATGAGTTTAAGAAGTAGAAATAAGGTCAGTGCAAACTTCAGCATGTCTTCTATGACAGATATCGTTTTCTTACTATTGATCTTTTTTATGCTGACCTCTACACTGGTTAGTCCAAATGCATTAAAACTACTTTTACCTAATAGTAAAGCGCGTACTTTAGAGAAGCAAACACTTTCGGTTTCTATCACTCCAGAAATTAACTATTATATTGACGATAAGCAAGTGGCAATTGAAAACTTGGAGCAAGAGCTAAAATTAGAACTTGCAGGACAAGAAGAGCCAGCTATCGTTTTGCATGCCGACAAATCAGTGGATATAGAATACGCTGTAAAGGTGATGGATATCGCCTACAGAAATAAATACAAAGTGGTGCTTGCCACCAATCCAAAATAACAAATGGCTAACTCCAAAAAATATACGCGCAAAGGATTATATGGAACTTTGCTGT
>CAXDKI010000157.1:0-2458 GCA_963990215.1 uncultured Flavobacteriales bacterium
AATGCCCGGCACAGTTTTATCCGATATTGGTGATATGATTCGAACATATAGCAATGTGTTAGGAGAAGAGTCACAAGAGATTAGTCAGGTGAAGGCAGATTCTAAAATTATTGAAGTTTTGCTTCGTTCATTTTTGTCTGAAGTAACCCTTACTAAAGAAGAAAAAGCACAATTATACTTCGCGGGACAAGCTATTACTTTGATGCAGTCTATTCGATTTTTAACAGACTTTTTAAATGATAATGTCTATTTTAAGATATCCTATGAAATGCATAATTTGATGCGTGCCCTGAATCAATGGACTTTATATGAGTCGCTTAAACATTTGGCTCCACCCAATCTCCATGAGAACGAATGAGCTCAATAAGTGCATCTACTGCTTCTGCCTCAGGGATATTTCTTTGTACTACTTCTTTTTCTTTATAAAGAGTGATTTTCCCAATACCTGTTCCTACATAACCATAGTCAGCATCAGCCATTTCTCCAGGACCGTTTACGATACATCCCATGATTCCAATTTTTACACCTTTTAAGTGATCGGTTTTAGCACGAATTTTTGCGGTTGTTTCTTGTAGGTCAAAAAGTGTTCTTCCACAAGAAGGGCAAGATATGTATTCTGTTTTGGAGATCCGTGTTCTACTAGCTTGTAAAATGCCAAAAGCAGTATGGTTAATTGATTGGTTGCTTCCACAGTTTTCGGCTGCAATGAAAATGCCATCACCTAATCCATCAGTGAGTAAAGCCCCCATATCGGTGGCACAATGTAGTTGTAACTGTTCGGTTGTTAGGTTTCTATAAGCTCTGCCAATGATGACAGGGACATCACAATTGTTATTCATCAGCTCGATGATTAACCTTCTTTGCTCGGCCATGCCGTGACTGTTCCAGCTATCAATAAGTAAGACGGCTGTCTTATCAGTTTTAACTTTCGTAATGAATGCTTCCGATATATCAGAAAGACAAGCGTAAATCATATTCATTTTGTCCGAAAGTTCAATTCCCTTTAGGTAATCGCTAGCTTGTATAAATGGATATACTCGTTCTTTATGTTTTTGTTGAAGCCAAGTTTTGTGATTGTATATAATTCCTAGCGTTCCAGGAATATCAAAATCGATGATTTTATCCCCTACAAACACATAGTCACAGGCCATATCAGACACATTCCACTTATCTAAAGGAACGGAGTAGTTATACCCTAAAGCGAAAAAGGATGCATGCGTTATTTTTTCTTTCAAACAAAAATCAGCCATCACGATAGGCACATGTTTGCTACCGATATTCAACACTTCTCTACTAGTTCGTTTAGTATATTCAAATGGGTTGATTGGATTGTTTTTAATTGCTTTAATGGAATCGTGCTTGTCTCGATTAGTATATCGAGCAACTAATTCGCGTGCGACAGGAATTTCAAATTCAGGCTCTTCTGTTAATGAAACACGAACGGTATCACCAATTCCATCTTCCAATAAAGTTCCAATCCCTACTGCAGATTTGATTCTTCCGTCTTCTCCTTCTCCGGCTTCTGTTACACCTAAATGCAAAGGATAATTCATGGCTTCTTCTTGCATTTTTACAATGAGTAAACGGTAAGCTTGTACCATCACCTGTGTGTTACTTGCCTTCATGGAAAGTACTATTTGGTGGTAGTCTTCTTCTTGGCAAATGCGTAAAAACTCTAAAGCAGATTCCACCATACCCAAAGGTGTGTCTCCATATCTGCTTAAAATACGATCAGATAATGAACCGTGGTTTGTTCCAATACGCATAGCAGTTCCATATTCTTTACATATACGTACCAATGGGATGAATCGTTCTTTGATGCGATTTAGTTCTTGCTGGTATGTATCATCTGTATATTCGATGTGCTCAAAGCGTTTTTTATCAGCATAATTACCAGGGTTTACGCGTACTTTTTCAACAATTCGCGCTGCAATTTCTGCAGCATTTGGTGTAAAGTGAATGTCGGCAACTAAAGGAGTTTCATATCCTCTTTTTCGTAACTCATCTTTGATGTTTTGAAGGTTCTCAGCATCTTTTCTGCTAGGAGCAGTGATTCGAACAATTTCGCACCCAGATTCAATCATTCGAATAGATTGATCTACTGTAGCTTCGGTGTCCATAGTGTCTGTAGTGGTCATCGATTGTAAACGAATTGGGTTATCACCTCCTACGCCTACTTCACCGATCATAACTTCGCGTGTCTTAAAACGCTCGTACTTTGTTAAACTGTTGCAATATGCTGCTTTCTCCATGAGTCAAAAAAACCAAAAAAGGCGGGTAGTTAGTTATTGAAGTACAATTTTCTTATTGATACCACCAGTATTGGTAGTGATTTCTAAGAAATAAACTCCTTTGGCTTTTCCTGTTAAATCAATTATGTTCTCATAAGAGCCTTGGAATTCCTCTAGTGATTCACTGTACATAACTTCTCCAATCACATTAATAACTTTTACATTAA
>CAXDKI010000158.1:0-2446 GCA_963990215.1 uncultured Flavobacteriales bacterium
ATAGTATCCAGAGCGAAAATCACCTTTATTGAAGCAACGAGCCATGGCGATTTGTGCCAACTCTTTTCCATCTCCAAAAATTCCAAAACTTCCTTTACCACTTAAAACTTCTCTTCTTCCCATTAGGCTCGTTTCACGACTTTCGCAGGCAATACGGTAGTCGTTTAATACAGTAGATTGAAAATCTTCGAAAGTAATGTCCTTTGATTCTTGTGTTTTTTCACTCATAAAAGCTAGGTTTTACAAAGCGCGAAATTAAGAAAAAAGGAGGTCTTTTGGAAACGCTCTATATAGAATAGATTTGTCTTAAGAAATCAATAATTACAAAGATTCCAAAAAGAATAGAGGCAATACCATTCGTAGTAAAAAAAGCCAAGTTAATTTTACTTAAATCATCATGCTTCACCAAACTATGTTGGTAGAATAAAAGTGCACAGAAAATACAAAACCCAATCCAGTAGAATTTTCCAAAATCATATGCAGTAGCAGGGTAGAGTAAAGCGAAAAAGGTGATAAGATGAAACACTTTCGCTAATTGTAAAGCTTGCTTTTTACCTATCCGCACAGGCATAGAATGCAGGTTTTGTGTTTTATCAAAACTTTCATCTTGCAAAGAATAAATGATATCAAAACCACCAACCCAAAATAATACTGCTATAGAAAAGAATAAAGGCAAAAGTGCGAATTCAGCAGTTACTGTCAAATAAGCGCCTAATGGAGCTAAAGCTAAAGCTAATCCTAAAACTAGATGACAAAGCGCTGTAAATCGTTTAGTGTAACTGTATCCCAAAATAACAGCTAGTGCAATAGGAGAAAGGTAAAAACACAATGGATTGATGAGCCATGTGGTAAGAATAAATAATAGGCAGTTGGTAATCACAAAAAAGAAAGCTGATTTTGCTTTGATAGCGCCATTAGGAATTTCTCTTATTTCAGCTGTTCTAGGGTTTGCTGTGTCAATATCTCTATCAACGTATCGATTGAAGGCCATGGCTGCTGAACGAGCAAAAATCATACATAAAACAACCAAACCTAATAACTCCCAGTTTAAACTATTATTTGAATGAGTGGTTCCTAAAAAAAATCCAATAAGCGCAAATGGCATTGCAAAAATAGTGTGGCTAAACTTGATTAGGGAAAGGTAATTTTTGATGTTAATCATGATTTCAAAGGTATGAAAAAACCCACTCAATTGAGTGGGTTTTCTTTGGGCAGCCCATAGGAGAATCGAACTCCTGTTTCCAGGATGAAAACCTGGCGTCCTAACCACTAGACGAATGGGCCGTCAGTGTTACTTTTTATTAAAGCGCTGCAAATATAAATACTTTTGTATTTCCGCCAACAATGTCCGAGAAAAAAGTGAAAATTATTTTTCTTTGGAAAAACGAAATCCTAGACGCTTAGCAGTCTTGAGTTTCATGTTCTGACTCATCTCTTTAATTTGATGTAAGGTGACCACTTGTATATCGTTAAAAGGAGGAGTGAGTAGTTCGAAGTCCATCGCGAAAAGAATAACTTCTTGTAAAATGCTTTTTAGCGCTTCCTTATCTATTATAGTATTTGGGAAATCGTTGTATAGGAAACTCATTTTACCTTTTCCTTCTACAAAGAAGTGTTTTTCTTTATTGATGAACATTCTGCCAATCAGATAGCCTAAATCATTTTCTCTATTGTATTTGAAGCTGTCGGATAAGAAATTATAAATATTAATGACTCCGCAATAGGTGCGATATTCGTCAGTTTTAGCATAAGAGCTATTCCATATGTGGTGGCTCTTGTCAAAATGAAAAGTGTTGCTGTGGAAATGAAAAATAAGTACATCTCCAGAAAAACGAAGCTCAGCTTCAAACTCTCCTTTATCATTGTATTCTACCTGCACATGTTTGTCAATTGTGCACATTTGACCATCTAACTCTTCGGCAACTGCTTTCAGAACGACTTTTAACTCTTCAAAAACATCTTTAGTAGTTCTGTAAACAGCTTGTTTAGTGGCTGCTTTTTGACACAGTTTATTGAGTATCTCGTCCTTTTTAGTCATCTAATATGCTTTTGCAAATAAAACTTTTTGATTAGAAGGATTTCCGCTATAAATACAAGAACCTTCTTCTAGCTTATTATTTAAAGGGATGCAACGAATAGTGGCTTTTGTTTCTTCCTTGATTTTTTGTTCGGTTTCATGAGTGCCATCCCAATGGGCGTAAACAAATCCAGCATCTTTAGCAATCATTTCCTTAAAATCCTCCCAACTATTTGCATGATGCGTATTATTATCTCTAAAAGTAACTGCTTTTTGGTACAGGTTTTCTTGAATTTGCTCCAAAATATGAGAGACCTTATTACTTAAGTCAGATACTTGAAACGTTTCTTTCTCTAAGGTGTCTCTACGGGCTACCTCTACGGTCTGTCTCTTATACACATCTGACGCTGCCGACGATACTCCTTGTGT
>CAXDKI010000159.1:0-2437 GCA_963990215.1 uncultured Flavobacteriales bacterium
ACACAAGGAGTATCGTCGGCAGCGTCAGATGTGTATAAGAGACAGAACCAAAACTTTTGTTGGTTCAATTTTAAAATTTTAATCAAATGAAAGAAGTAGTTATCGTATCGGCTGTAAGAACTCCAATGGGAAGTTTCGGAGGTGAATTATCTTCTTTGTCTGCTTCTCAACTGGGTGCAGCAGCTATTAAAAAAGCAGTTGAAAAGGCAGGTATCAAATCAGAAGAAGTGAACGAAGTATATATGGGAAATGTATTGCAAGCTAACTTAGGACAAGCGCCAGCTCGTCAAGCAGCAATTTTTGCTGGTTTATCTCAAAATGTTCCTTGTACTACTATCAATAAAGTTTGTTCTTCAGGAATGAAATCTATCATGTTAGCAGCGCAAAGTATTATGTGTGGCGATAATGATGTTGTGATTGCTGGAGGTATGGAAAATATGTCTGCTGTTCCTCACTACTTAGGGAATGTTAGAAACGGGCAAAAGTTAGGCGATATGAAGCTAATTGATGGGTTAGTAAAAGATGGCTTAACAGATGTTTACAATAAAGTACACATGGGTAATTGTGCGGAGGTTTGTGCAAGTCAAATGAACTTTAGCCGTGAACAACAAGATGCTTTTGCAGTCGAATCGTACAATAGAAGTACGGCTGCTTGGAAAGCTGGAAAATTTAGTGATGAAGTAATACCTGTAGAAGTTCCTCAAAGAAGAGGTGATGCATTAGTAATCTCTGAAGATGAAGAGTACAAGAATGTGAAAATGGATAAAATTCCTGCTTTGCGCCCTGTATTCCAAAAAGATGGAACGGTTACAGCAGCAAACGCTTCTACCCTAAATGATGGTGCTGCTGCTTTAGTTTTAATGAGTGCTGAAAAAACTGCTGAGCTAGGAATAACTCCTTTAGCAAAAGTAAAGAGTTATGCTGATGCTGCTCACGAGCCAAAATGGTTTACTACTGCCCCTGCTAAAGCGATTCCTATAGCATTAGAGAAAGCTGGTATCACAACTAATGATGTAGATTTCTTCGAATTAAACGAAGCATTCTCTGTAGTTGGATTAGCAAACATTGAAAAATTAGGCTTGGATGTTAGTAAAGTAAATGTAAATGGTGGAGCTGTTTCTTTGGGTCACCCACTAGGTTGCTCTGGAGCCCGTATTATTGTAACATTGATTAATGTATTGAAGCAAAACAATGGCAAGATTGGTGCTGCTGGAATCTGTAATGGAGGCGGCGGGGCTTCTGCTATGATTATCGAACTTATCTAACATCTATTGTTAATATATATTGAAAGCCCATCTTTTCGGTGGGCTTTTCTTTTTTAGCTTTGCACTGATGCGATACGGAATAGCACAATTAGCCATTACACCCATGCGTACCGAAGCAACCGATGCTTCCGAGATGATTAACCAAGTTTTGTTTGGTGAGCATTTCAAAGTATTAGAAGTCCGTAAAAAGTGGAGTAAAATCCGATTGTCGCATGATAAGTATGAAGGTTGGATTTGCAACAAGCAATGGCAAGAAATTGACAAAAAAACCTATACCGAACTAGATCAGCAAACACCCACTCTTACCACCGACTTACTAGATGTAGTAAAAGATGAACAATTACAACCTATTGTGATTGGAAGTACACTTCCTTATTTCCAAAATGGCACTTTAAAAATCGGAGAAAACAACTATCAATTAGAAGGACATACTACAGAAGGATTTTCAGAAAAATCAGCATTAGTAAATAACGCTATGATGTACCTTAATGCCCCCTATCTTTGGGGAGGACGCGGCCCTTTAGGAATTGATTGCTCTGGATTTACACAAATGGTATATCGCCTACAAGGTGTAGAACTTCCTAGAGATGCTTACCAACAAGCAGAAATAGGAACAACAATGAGTTTTATTGAAGAAAGCGAAGCTGGCGATTTAGCTTTTTTCGATAATGCAGAAGGAAAAATCATCCATGTAGGAATCATTCTTGCGGACAACTACATCATACACGCCTCTGGAAAAGTACGTATTGATCGACTAGATCAACAAGGTATTTTTAACGCTGAAGAGCGTACACACACTCACAAATTAAGGTTGATTAAAAGCGTTATTTAACTCTATTCTTTAAGAACTGAATTAGTTTTTTAACAGCTATCCCTCTATGGCTAATAGAACCTTTTTCTTCCATGCTCATTTGGGCAAAGCTTTTTTCTTGTCCATCTGCTAAAAAAATAGGATCGTACCCAAAACCCTTTTCTCCCCATTTTTCTGGGATAATTTGTCCTTCTACCACTCCTTCAAACTGAAACTCTTTTCCATCAATCACTAGTGAAATAATAGTTCTGAAGGAAGCATCTCTATTATCATCTGCTTCCATTTCATTTAATACCATCTGAATATTGTCTTCAGCCTTGCATTCAGAGCCTGCATAACGAGCAGAATAAACACCAGGTCT
>CAXDKI010000160.1:0-2411 GCA_963990215.1 uncultured Flavobacteriales bacterium
CACAAGGAGTATCGTCGGCAGCGTCAGATGTGTATAAGAGACAGCATCCATATTGCAAAAATAAACATTGAGTTGGAAAAGTCACATACAAGGTTTCCGATCTTTTTTACAACTAGAACGATCGCTATCTATCAACTCTATAGAGGCTTACGAGCGTGATATTGAAAAGCTTACTCAATTTCTAGAACTCAACAACATTCAAAAACCTCCTAGCAAATTAGCAACAAAGGACATAAGAGGTTTTATGCAATGGATTGCTTCTTTAGGCTTAAGCGCTCGTTCTCAATCTAGAATACTGAGTGGTATTAAGGCTTTTTACAAATACTTGATACTAGAAGAAAACCTAAAAAAAGACCCTACTGAGCTCGTGGAGGCACCAAAAATTGGTAAAAAACTACCCGACACTCTTTCTAAAACGGAAATTATTGACTTAATTGAATCGGTAGATTTAAGCCATCCGCAAGGAGAAAGAAACAGAGCCATGTTAGAGGTTCTGTATGGTTGTGGCTTACGTGTTTCAGAGCTAATCAACTTAAAACTTTCGGACTGGCATAGAAATGAGGGTTTTGTAAAAGTAATTGGAAAAGGAAATAAAGAAAGACTTGCTCCTATTGGAGGAATAGCAGAAAAACAATTAGACACTTACATAAAACAAATACGCTCCCATCAAGACAAAGTGAAAGGACATGAAGATTTTATTTTTCTAAATAGAAATGGTCGACAATTAAGCAGGGTGATGGTTTTTTATATCATTAAAGAATTGGCAAAGAAAATGAATCTGAAGAAAAAAATAAGCCCACACACCTTCCGACATAGCTTTGCTACACACCTTATTGATGGTGGAGCAGATTTGCGTGCTGTGCAAGAAATGTTAGGTCACGAATCTATTACTACGACCGAAATATATACTCACCTAGATAGAGACTATCTTAGAGATGCTATTGTCACTTTTCACCCTCGTTCTTAATGCATGTAAAAGATAATATTTGGAAACTCTACATCATTAAAGGTTTGATGTGGTTTATGGTCGCCATGCCTATTATTGTTCTTTTTTTTCAAGAAAACGGCTTAAGTCTAAAAGAAGTCATGATTTTACAAGGGTCCTACTCCTTAATGGTAGCATTAATGGAGATACCAAGCGGCTATATTGCTGATTTATTTGGTCGAAAAAAAACCATGGTTCTGGGTACTGTTTTTTGTTTTCTTGGATTTGCATTATTTAGCTTCTCTTTTGGCTTTTGGGAATTTTTACTTGCAGAAATATTACTAGGCATTGGAAACAGCTTCATCTCTGGATCTGACTCTGCTATACTATACGATTCTTTATTGCAAAGCAAACAAACAGACCAATACACAAAAATTGAAGGAAAGACATATTCCATTGGGAATTTTGCAGAAGCAGGGGCTGGAATTTTAGGTGGATTCTTAGCAGAAATGTCTTTACGATACCCTTGGTATGTGCAAGCAGCAGTTGCCGCGCTGGCTATTCCTTTTGCAATATCGTTGGTAGAGCCACAAATGCAGGAGAAAAAATTAGATAAAAGCTTCAAAGCAATTTTACAGGTGCTTAAGTACACCTTAGTAGAAAATAAACTGCTTAAATGGTTCACCTTATTTTCTGCTATTACAGGAGTAGCAACTTTATCAATGGCATGGTTTGCACAACCATTTTTTAAAGATGTTGATATACCTATTAAATGGTTCGGAATTGTATGGGCTGTCCTAAACTTTTCTGTTGGAATATCTTCTTATAATGCCCATCGGTTTGAGTCTATATTAAACAAAAACACACTCTTACTTCTTATTGGGTTAGGAATTGCTTTTTGTTATGCATTCTTAGGTTTTTCAGATACAAAATGGGGTATCTTCTGGATTTTAATGATATACCTTATTAGAGGTGTAGCCACTCCTGTTTTAAGAAATTATATCAATGAAATCACCTCTTCCGAAATAAGAGCTACAGTACTTTCTGTAAGAAGTTTTATTATTAGAGCGAGTTTTGCTTTAACTGCACCTTTTTTAGGATGGATAGCTGATGTTTACACCATCGGTGAAAGTTTTTGGATTTTAGGCGCTCTGGTTGGAGGAGTTGGATTTTTATGCTCTTGGAAATTAATTGCTTTATCTAAGCACTAATTTCGCTTTTAACAAATTTGTTTTTGTTTGCAGAAGTAGTAAATACAATCCTCTTTCAAAAGGTGAAACATCTAAATAATGATGTGCTTCTGTTTGCAACAGCATCTGCCCTTTTGCGTTGAATAACATCAAGGTTCCACTTTCATCAAAGTATAAAACCTCACTTGTCGGATTGGGATAGCAAATCAATCTTTGCAAATCCTCCACTTCATCAACACAAGAAATAAGATAATCAATACCTGTCTCTTATACACATCTCCGAGCCCACGAGACGT
>CAXDKI010000161.1:0-2410 GCA_963990215.1 uncultured Flavobacteriales bacterium
TTTTAAAGGTATCTTTTGGTACTAAGGTGTCCGGATTTAATAGTAAGATATGTTTGCCTTTTATTTGTTTAATAGCTTGATTATTAGCTACAGAAAAACCAACATTATTTTTATTGGCAATCAATTTCACTTCAGGAAACTCTTCTTTCAGCATTTTTACTGACCCATCGCTAGAATTGTTGTCTACTATTATAACTTCTGTTTCTATATCTTCTGAGGCTTTGATTACAGACTGCAAACATTCTTTAAGGAGTTGCTTTACATTGTAATTCACAATTATTACGGATAGCATCATATGCGCAAAGATAAAACTAGTTTTGTTAAAAGGTATGTCAATAACTCTACTTGTGTTAACGCTAAAAAAGCTACTAATCGTTTAAATTTGTTGATATGAATTTTCCATCTAAATTAATTGAGGAAGCGGTAGAGCAATTTGCTAAATTACCTGGATTAGGAAGGAAGACAGCTTTGCGCTTGGCATTGAACTTACTTCAAATGGATAAGGAAGAAGTAAATCGATTTGGACAAGCTTTTATTGATTTAAGAAACCATATCAATTATTGTTCAGATTGTCATAATATTTCTGATTTAGAAGTTTGTGAGATATGTGCCAACCCCACTAGAGATGAGGGTTTGCTTTGTGTAGTGGAGGATATTCGCGATGTGATGGCGATTGAAAACACTCACCAGTTTAAAGGTAAATACCATGTTTTGGGCGGTATTATTTCTCCTATGGATGGCATTGGGCCATCTGATTTAAACATTGCGTCTTTAGAAGAAAAGGTGCAAAGTGGTGTTGTAAAAGAAGTTATTATGGCGCTGAGTACAACTATGGAAGGTGATACAACCAATTTTTACATTTTTAAAAAACTCAAGCATTCCAATGTTAAATTAAGCGTGATTGCTAGGGGTGTCTCTATTGGTGATGAACTTGAATATGCCGATGAAGTAACACTTGGTCGATCGATCTTAAATAGAACTCCATACGAGAATTCTTTAGTTCAATAATTCTTATGACACCAACTTTCATTATTTCCATTATAGCGGCCTATTTTTTAGTACTGATGTTGATTTCGTACTTTACAGGTAAAAGTGATAGTAACGAAGCTTTCTTTCTAGGAAATAAGCAATCTCCTTGGTATGTAGTGGCTTTTGGAATGATTGGTGCAACACTTTCTGGAGTTACTTTTATCTCTGTTCCAGGATGGGTAGGAGATAGTCAGTTTAGTTATTTACAAATGGTACTTGGCATGACTGCAGGTTATGTGGTTATTGCTAACATACTAATGCCATTGTACTACAAGCTAAATCTAACTTCTATTTATGGATATTTAGAACAACGATTTGGCTCGATTTCATACCGTACTGGTTCGTTTTTCTTTTTGCTTTCTAGAACTATCGGTGCTTCTTTCCGATTATACTTAGTAGCTAATGTATTACAATTGGCCATTTTTGATGCTTGGAATGTTCCTTTTTGGCTTACTGTTTCGTTGACTATTCTGCTTATTTGGCTGTACACTTTTAGAAGTGGAATTAAAACAATTATTTGGACGGACACACTACAAACGCTCTTCATGCTATTGGCAGTAGGGGTAAGTGTTTGGCTGATGTCTGATCATATGCAATTGAGTTTGGGAGATTTAGTAAACACCATTCAATATTCTGATTATTCTCAGATATTCTTCTGGGAAGGAAAACAAAATTTCTTGAAGCAATTCTTCTCAGGGATGTTTATTGCGATTGTAATGACTGGTTTGGATCAAGATATGATGCAAAAGAATTTGAGTTGTCCTAACCTAGAAGATGCGAAGAAAAACATGTATTGGTTTTCGGGAGCCTTAATAGTGGTAAATATCTTTTTTTTAGGTTTAGGAGCTATGCTGTACATTTTTGCAGAACAGCAAGGCTTAATTATTGGTAAGGGTGATGATTTATTTCCTATTGTAGCTTTGAAAAGTGATTTAGGAATGGGAGTAGGGGTGTTCTTTATTTTAGGTTTAATAGCTGCGGCTTATTCAAGCGCTGATTCTGCTTTAACATCTTTAACAACAGCATTTTGTGTGGATTTTATAAAAATAGAAAACAAGCCAAAAAGCCAACAAATAAAACAACGAAAGTGGGTGCATGTTGCTTTTTCTTTGGTGTTGGTTTTTGCAATTTTAATTTTTAAAGCAATTAATGACGAAAGTGTGATTGCAGCCTTGTTTAAAGTAGCGGGTTATACTTACGGACCCTTGTTGGGTTTGTATGCTTTTGGTTTGTTTACCAAATGGCAAGTACGTGATAAAATGGTGCCTTTAGTAGCAGTTTTATCTCCAGTGATTTGCTATATTTTACAGCTTTTTATTCCTTTTGGATTTGAACTCTTGATAGTGAATCTGTCTCTTATACACATCTCCGAGCCCACGAG
>CAXDKI010000162.1:0-2380 GCA_963990215.1 uncultured Flavobacteriales bacterium
GATTCCTCTACGTCTCGTGGGCTCGGAGATGTGTATAAGAGACAGATAAAATTCCCTGGATTGCTAGATTGAAAAATCTATATTTGTTGAGAACGAAAAATATTCAATAGATGAAATTTATAGTATCAAGTTCTCAACTTTTAAAACAGCTACAAAGTATTAGTGGCGTTCTTAACTCTAGTAACACACTGCCTATTTTGGACAACTTGTTGTTTGAGGTAAAATCCAATGAGTTAATTGTTTCTGCTTCTGATTTAGAAACAACCATGACTACCCAAATCAGCAACACAGAGGCCAGTGAGGAAGGCAATATTGCGATCCCTGCAAAGCTATTGATGGACACATTGAAAACCTTTAGCGATCAACCACTCACTTTTTTAGTTGATAAAAGCAACTTTGGTATTGAAATCGGTTCTGATAACGGAAAGTATAAACTGGCAGGGCAAAATGGTGATGAATTTCCAAAAACACCTGTGATGGAAAATCCAAGCAGAGCAGTATTAACAGCTACAGTGTTGGCTGAAGCAATAAATAAAACGCTTTTTGCTACTGGTAATGATGAGCTTCGCCCTATCATGTCTGGTTTATTTTGCGAGCTTGCTGCTGAAGGATGTACTTTTGTAGCTACTGACGCGCATAAACTTGTTAAATATGTGCGTACAGATGCTAAAGCGGACAGCACCGCCTCTTTTATCCTTCCTAAAAAACCGTTAACTCTCTTAAAAAATAATTTAGGAACAGGTGATGAAGTTAGTATACAATACAACGAAACCAATGCACATTTCAGTTTCAAAAACATCCAGTTAGTTTGCCGTTTAATTGACGGAAAGTATCCTAATTACGAAGCTGTAATTCCTAAAGAAAACCCTAATGTATTAACTGTTGATAGAATTGCTTTTTACAATGCAGTAAGAAGAGTAGCTATCTTTGCTAACAAAACCACGCATCAAGTTCGCTTAAAGGTTGCAGGAACCGAGCTAAGTATTTCTTCTGAAGATTTAGATTTTTCTAACGAAGCACACGAGCGTTTAAACTGTCAATATACTGGAGAGGATATGGAAATTGGCTTCAATTCTAAGTTTTTAATGGAAATGGTGAACAACCTTACTTCCGAGCAAGTTAACATAGAAATGAGTGCTCCCAACAGAGCCGGTATTCTTATCCCACAAGACGGACAAGAAGAAGGCGAACAAACCCTTATGTTAGTAATGCCTGTCATGCTCAATCAATAAAAACGGATTTTTAAGTATATTCGCACAACGATAATTACATCAAAAATGAAAAAAATTCTGATTGTTTTAGCTGCCGCAATAAGTACTACTGCTTTTGCACAGCACGATAAAGGAGATTGGATGCTAGGTGTTTCTAGTTCTAGCTTAGGCTTTACTTCTAACTCAGGCAACTCTAGTATTACCAATGTAGAATACACGGGCTGGAGAACGGACACATTACAGGTAGAAACTGCACTTTACAGCATGAGTGATGTTTTCCCATACAGTCACGCTATTCAAGAAGATAAAAACAGCCAATTAAAACTCAATTTTCATTTAGGGCACTTTTTAGCCGATCAGTTCGCAATGGGTTTAAAAGGAGGCTTTAACAATGAAACAAACTTATTAAAAAGCTCTCCATTAACAGCTGACTTACTGAACCTATCTCCTGATAGCGTAGGTAATAATTTAGGCGCATACCCGTTCAACCATGCTTTATACAATTTAATTTCCGCTACAGCTAACAACGATTTTACTGCTTCTAGTATGAGTTGGAGTATTGCCCCTTTCGCACGCTACTATCACCGCCTAGGAAACGGATCATTGTTTGTAGATGCTAGCTTTGAGTATGGACAAGGTAAAAGCGAAATAAAAGCAAACAATATAACTATTGATAACGCAAGCCTTACACATCAGCAAATCAATGCAGGCGTTGGTTACTCTATAGTTTTAGGAGGTGTTATAAGTATGGAACCTATGATTTCTTACCAAAGCAGAAATAGCAGCATGGTAAGCACACAAGACGTGCCACACCCAAACAACCCTATTGATTTAGGCACAGAAACTACAACTTTCGATCGTGAAAGTGGAAACATTCACTTCAGTATCGGAATTACAGCTTATCTGTAACAACATATAGCTAACCAAAAAAAGAGCCCTACTAAAAATTGGGGCTTTTTTTGTGTTTTTATGTGAGGAATTTTCCCCTCACTCTCTTTTTCCTTAGGGGGAGAATACACTTTTTGGAAAAAGGACTATCCACTGATTTTTAGAAGGTTTTGATAAATATGAGAAGAATAAAAGGAGAATAAAAGCCCCAACCCTAAAGACCAAAAAGGGCTGAGATAACAAAATTAATAAGCAGAATTTTTATTCAGCTAATACTAGTT
>CAXDKI010000163.1:0-2370 GCA_963990215.1 uncultured Flavobacteriales bacterium
GGACTATACGCCAAAGCTCGTGCCGGTGAAATCAAAAATTTCACTGGAGTTGACGCTCCTTTTGAAGCTCCTAACAATGCAGTAGTAGAAGTAAACACAGCTGAACTAAGTATTGATGAGTCCATTCAAAAAGTGTTGGATTACATCTTACCAAAAATTAAATATAACTGATATGCAATCGTATAATTTAACACACTTAAAAGAGCTGGAGGCAGAAGCTATCTTCATAATTCGCGAAGTAGCAGCGCAGTTTGAAAGACCCGTAATGTTATTCTCTGGAGGCAAAGACTCCATCATCATGTTTCACTTGGCTAGAAAGGCCTTTTTCCCAGGAAAAATCCCTTTCCCATTGATGCATATAGATACAGGCCACAACTTTCCAGAAACCATTGAATTTAGAGATAAATTGATGGAAGAAACCGGTGAAACCATTGTTGTAAAATATGTACAAGATTCTATTAACACAGGAACCGCTGTAGAAGAAAAAGGACCTAATGCATCTCGTAACGGTTTACAAACAGTAACTCTTTTAGAAGGATTAGAGGATGGTAAATACGATGCAGCATTGGGTGGTGCTCGTAGAGATGAAGAAAAAGCAAGAGCTAAAGAACGTTTCTTTTCGCACCGAGATAATTTTGGACAATGGGATCCAAAAAACCAACGACCAGAATTATGGAACATTTTTAATGGCCGCAAACATATGGGCGAACATTTCCGTGTTTTCCCAATTAGCAACTGGACCGAAATGGATGTGTGGCAGTACATTATGCACGAAAATATACCATTACCATCCCTATACTTTGCACACAAAAGAGAGGTTGTAAACAGAGATGGGGTGTTATTGTCAAAAAGCGACTTCTTAAACTTAAAGGAAGGCGAGCAATACGAAGAAAGAGTAGTGCGTTGCCGTACCATTGGTGATATGACTTGTACTGGAGTATCAGAATCAGATGCTGCCAGTTTAGAAGATATTATTGATGAAGTAGCATCTACACGAGTGACAGAGCGTGGCGGAAGAGCAGACGATAAACGCTCGGAAGCAGCTATGGAAGACCGTAAAAAAGCAGGTTACTTTTAACAGAAAGAATTATGAGCGATACAAAAGGATATTTAGATATGGAATTACTACGCTTCACTACTGCAGGTAGCGTAGATGATGGAAAGAGCACATTGATTGGCCGTTTGTTATACGATAGCAAAGCTATTTTTGAAGACCAATTAGAGGTGTTAGAAGAAACCAGTCAGCGCAGAGGTGAAGAAGGAATTAACTTGGCTTTACTAACCGATGGTTTACGCGCAGAGCGTGAACAAGGGATCACCATTGATGTAGCTTATAGATACTTTGCTACACCAAAGCGTAAATTCATTATTGCCGACACACCAGGACACATCCAATACACTAGAAATATGGTAACGGGTGCCTCTACAGCCAACTTAGCTATCTTATTGGTTGATGCTAGGCATGGTGTAGTAGAACAAACTTGTCGTCATGCATTCATCGCATCTTTGTTACAAATACCACACATTGTGGTATGTGTCAATAAAATGGATTTAGTTGATTATAAAGAAGAGGTATACAATAAAATTAAAGAAGATTTTAAAGCTTTCTCTTCTAAGTTAGAAATACCTGACATTCACTTCGTACCACTTTCAGCACTACACGGAGATAATGTGGTAGACCGATCTGCTAACATGAATTGGTACGAAGGATCTACTCTTTTACACCTCTTGGAAAATGTACACATTGGTAGCGATCACAACCATATTGATTGCCGTTTCCCTGTGCAATACGTTATACGCCCACAAAGTAAAGAATATCCGGATTACAGAGGATATGCTGGCCGTATTGCGGGAGGCGTGTTCAAACCAGGTGATCAGGTGATGATATTGCCTTCTGGATTCACTTCTAAAATTAAGAGCATTGACACTATGGACGGTACTGTTGCAGAAGCCTTTGCGCCTATGTCTATCTGTATGACTTTAGAAGATGAAATAGACATCAGCCGCGGGGATATGATTGTGCGTAAAAACAACTCGTCAACAGTAGAGCAAGATCTTGACTTGATGGTTTGTTGGATGAACGAGAAAAAGATGATTCCAAGAGGAAAATACTCTATTAAACACACAAGTAAAGATGCGCGCTGTATTATTAAACAGGTGAAGTATAAGATAAACATTAATAATTTGCACCGTATAGAGAACGATAAAGAAATAGGTTTAAACGACATTGCACGAATATCTATCCGCACTACTACCCCTTTGTTTTTTGATGAATACCGCAAAAACAGAAACACCGGTAGCGTTATTTTAATTGACGAAGCTACCAACGAAACAATAGCCGCTGGAATGATTATTTAAGCAATACTTACA
>CAXDKI010000164.1:0-2370 GCA_963990215.1 uncultured Flavobacteriales bacterium
ATCATATATTCATCAATAAAGCAAACACAAGCATGGAAAAAGTTCCTGTTAGCATGATAATTTTTATCCAACTACTTAATGAATGAAAGTTCGCTTGTTTTTCAGCTTTTTTCAATTTCCAAACAAAAAATAAGAAAGGAGCTTCTACAAAAAACAACACATATAAAAAGGAGTATAAGTCCGTTTGAAATTGTGAGTGCAATATCCAAGCAATCCCGAAAATAGTGAGTAAGCTCAAGGTTTGCACTATGTTTTTTGCTTTTTTCTTTCCACTAACAATGGCGTAGGTTTGGTATCCCATTTTCTGATCTCCTTCTAAGTCTTCTAAATCTTTCACAATCTCTCTTATCAGTGTAGTGATGAAGGCAAAAGCAGCATATATGCAAATGATTTTGAATACTACAATAGCATTGATATCGTTTTGTTCGCTTGCAGGTAAAATATCATACAGGGCTACGATAAGTAAAACTAAAGCCGATAATAGTGAGATTAAAATATTTCCACTGAGGTAATTGCGTTTGAAATGGGTAGAGTAAAACCATAAAGCACTTGCGGAGAATAAATTGATGAGCCCTAGATTCCACATGCCAACTTTCCATCCTAAGTAAAAACCTATACCAACGCCAATTCCGCTAAAAACAAAATGAAGCGCCATGGCTTCTCTACGTTTTATGGTGTTGCCAACAATTACTTTTCTTTCATTGAGTTGGTCTACTTGTATGTCAAAATAATCATTAATGATGTAACCTGCTGCAGCTACTAAAACTGTAGAAATAACGAGTAGTAAAAACTGCATGTCGTCTAAGCTTAAAAATTCGACAAATGGAATGAGTAAAGTGTACCGAATCAGGTATTGTGTAAGTACTATAATAACTAGGTTTTTCCATCTAATTAGCCTGAATAAATCTAATAACTTTACCATCCTAGCTCGTCTTTATCAGCCCACTTCCCTTGTACACGAAGTGTTTGTTCAATAACATCTCTTACGCATCCAGCACCTCCAATAACCGGAGAAACATATTCTGCAGTTTCTTTAATTTCAGTAGCGGCATCATGCGGACAAGTAGGTAGTCCAACCTTCTGCATAACCTCCCAATCTGGCAGGTCATCTCCCATATAAAGAATATGATCTGTGTTTAAATCGTATTTTTCAACCAAATCATTAAACGCTTCTATTTTGTTGCTGCAAGCAAGATATACATCGGTTAGTCCAAGGTAGTCGAAACGCTGTTTAACACCTTTACTGCTTCCTCCAGAAATAATGGCAATTTTATATCCCTTTTTTAGAGCGTATTGCATAGCATATCCGTCTCGAGTACACATTTTACGAACTTGTTCTCCGTTGCCAAATAAGGTTACGGTTCCATCTGTTAGAACACCATCAACATCAAATATAAAAGTGTTGATATGGTTGAGTTTTATCTTGTAATTCATGAACGATTTAAAATGCTTTGAGTTAGTAGCTCGTATATCTTTCTTTTTTCTTTATCAGTATCTAATAAACTTAAATGCCTTTCTATAATTTGTAAATCTTTTCTTTTTGCAGGGCCAGTTTGTGCTTCATTGGCAGTCACCTTCTGCACTTTATTACTAGTTTCTTCAATAAGTGGCTTTAGTAAATCAAAGGATATTTTATGTTTTTCGCAGATTTCTGTAGCTATTTGATACATCAAATTACTGAAGTTACATGCTACAACTGCAGATAAGTGTAAGTATTTTCTTTGCTCGGATGAAAGTTGATGAACATTATTACTGATGCTAGTGGCTAAGTTGTTTAGCAGTTGCAAAAAATCCGAGTCATTTGCTTCAATGCAGATTGGTATATTTTGAAAATCAATAGTTTTATCTTTACTAAAGGTTTGTAGTGGGTAAAACACCCCAATGGTTCCATTTCCTAAAACAGTCAAATCTTTAGTTCCTGAAGTATGTACAATGGGACAATTTAATTGTGAAGCTACCTCGGTAATCACATCATCTTTTACAGCAATGATAGCAATGTCGCAAGGTGCAATGTCTTGTAGTTGATTTATGAATGGGCACCCTAATGTTTCTGCTAATAAGGCTGCGGTGTTATGAGTTTTGCTATACACCTGAGTAATCACATGCCCCGCTGTTTGTAGAGCTTGGCTCAAGTGGGTCGCTAAATTGCCTGCGCCTATCATGCATATTCGAACCATTCGATTTGTTTATTTTTCCGATTTAATCAGAACAAAATTAAGTAATTTTGTACAATCAAATTAGTCCAATATGTTACAAAAAATTTTTTCCATTTTCTTTTCCATGCGCATTATGGCCTTCTTGGTGTTGTTGTTTTTTGTAGCAATAGGATATGCAACATTTATAGAAAATGATTTTGGTACTCAAACTGCT
>CAXDKI010000165.1:0-2360 GCA_963990215.1 uncultured Flavobacteriales bacterium
GCGCACCATATTTCCTGCATGCAAGCCTTTGCTTTGGGCCAAAATTTCCGAAACTGCAACAGTAATCATGGCTTTATCTCCATTGGTAGCGCCTAAAATAAGCAATAAATTATCTTGCTCTTTCTTCAACTCAAAAGCCAAGTTTTTAATTGCTTTAGCATCCAAGTCTACTTGGGCAGCAATGAAGTTCACGCCATTAATATTTTCCATCTTTTTTAACAAATCACCTTTGATGTTTCCTGCTTGCGATTGGGTCATCTTAGCTAGTTGCTTAGTTAGGGTTTGGTTTTCTGTCAAAAGGTTCTGCACCCCTTTCAACACATCTTGATTCTTAATCAACTCTCGTAAAGAATTTATGATTTCCAATTGTTGGTTGTAGAAATTCATCGCTTTTTCTGCACTGATAGCCTCTAACCTGCGGATTCCTGCTGCAATAGCGCTTTCCGAAGTGATTTTAAATAATCCTATCTGTCCTGTTGCCTCTACATGTATTCCTCCACAAAGCTCAATGGAGCTACCAAATTGAACAGCACGAACCGTATCACCATATTTTTCGCCAAACAAAGCTATAGCACCCATCTCTTGCGCTTGTGCTAATAGAATATTTCTATGTTCGTTTAATGGGTAATTTGCACGAATCTTTGCATTTACTTTTTGCTCAATCTCTGCTAATTCCTCACTGGTTACTTTCGAGAAATGAGAAAAATCAAAACGAAGGTAATCGCTATTGACTAAAGAGCCTTTTTGCTCTACATGCTCACCCAAAACTTCTCTTAAAGCTTTGTGTAAGAGGTGTGTAGCAGAGTGGTTCTTTGCTGTTAACGAACGCTTATTAGCATTCACCACCGCTTGAAATGTCACTTTCGGATCGCTTGGCAATTCCTTAGTAAAATGAATAATCAGATTGTTTTCTTGCTTGGTATCGATGATAGAGATCTTTTGTCCGTTGGATTCTATAAAACCAGTATCACCTACTTGTCCACCACCCTCTGCATAAAACGGAGTAAGATTGAAAATCAATTGGAAAAACTCCTTTCCTTTTTGCTTTACTTTTCGGTAGCGTGTAATTTTTACTTCTGCAGTAGTTTGGTCGTATCCAACAAATGCTTCTACCTCATCTTCTAATAGTTCCACCCAATCGGCTGTTTCCATAGCTGTTGCTTGGCGGGAGCGATTCTTTTGCTCTTCCAAGCAAGCATTGAAGCTTCCCAAATCTACAGACAATCCTTTTTCAGAAGCAATTAACTGGGTTAAATCTAGTGGAAACCCATAAGTATCATATAACTCAAAAGCATCTTTTCCAGCTACTGTTTTATCGGCTACAGCCAAATTTTCAAATCGACTAATTCCTTTTTCTAAGGTCTTCAAGAAAGACGCTTCTTCTTCTTGAACTACTTTCTCTATCAGCTGTGTTTGTGCATTCAATTCCGGGAATTGATCGCCCATCGCATTTACCAAAATTGGCACTAAGTGATACAAACTTGGCTCTTCAAAATTCAAGAAGGTGAAACCATAACGAACAGCTCTCCTCAAGATTCTACGAATAACATAACCCGCTCCTGTATTAGAAGGAAGTTGTCCATCTGCAATAGAAAAGGCAATAGCACGCAAGTGATCGGCCATAACACGCATAGCAATATCTGCTTTTTCATCTGTACCATAATTTTTACCTGCTTTTTTAGCAATTCCTTGAATTAGCGGCTGAAATACATCCGTATCATAATTAGATTGCTCTCCTTGCAACACCATACATAAACGCTCAAAGCCCATGCCGGTATCAACATGCGTGTTTGGTAATTTCTCCAAAGAACCATCTGCCTTTCTGTTGTATTGCATAAACACCAAATTCCACACTTCTATTACTAAAGGATGGTCGGCATTAACAAGTGTTCTGCCATCTAATTTGGCACGGTCTTCATCCGAGCGGATATCTACATGAATTTCCGAACATGGGCCGCAAGGACCTACATCGCCCATTTCCCAGAAATTATCTTTCTTATTTCCATTAATGATGCGATCTTCTGCAATGAAATCTTTCCAAACATCGTATGCTTCTTGATCTAGTCCTAAACCATCATCCTCTGCCCCTTCAAAAATAGAAACATACAAACGGTCTCTATCAATTCCGTAAACCTCTGTCAATAATTCCCATGCCCACTGAATAGCCTCTCTTTTGAAATAGTCGCCAAAAGACCAATTCCCCAACATTTCGAACATAGTGTGATGATAAGTATCATGCCCCACCTCTTCTAAATCGTTGTGTTTACCAGACACGCGTAAACATTTTTGAGTATCGCACACACGGGCGTCCTTGATCCTGTCTCTTATACACATCTGACGCTGCCGACGATACTCCTTGT
>CAXDKI010000166.1:0-2293 GCA_963990215.1 uncultured Flavobacteriales bacterium
CGTCAGATGTGTATAAGAGACAGCTTGTAAATAATAGCGTATTTCCATCCGAAGAAATAGTCGGTTGTGACTCCCATGAATCTAATTTATTTACTGGATATAATAAGCGCCTTAAAGAAGTCCAAAAGCTATCTTTCCTAGCAGAGTAGTAGATGTCACAATTATTATATCCATTCACAGGTTCGCAAATGGTTAAGAATAGCTCGTTATTATCAATCGTTAAAGAGGCACCTCCCTCATTATCATGCAAGTTAAAAGGATGAGGCATTAAATCTCCTAAATTGAAAGCGCCCTCCTCCATAGATGAAAAAACAAATTCCTCCACCGTTTGTGCTCGTAACATACCCATCTCCTGCTTCACTCTTCTTCTGGTATAAAAGGCGATATGGTTATCCGGAGAAAGAATGGGTAAATATTCGTCATCCTTTGTAGAAATCCCCGGAACAGGTTGCGGATTAAAAGGGACAGGCATTGCATACATTTCTATTAAAAAACGAGCTTCATCCCAACGCTCTTGAGCCAGCGCTTTTTTCTCTTCACTTAATCCAAAAAATCGCAGGTAAGACTCGTAATACTGAGCTGCTCTATCATAATTCCCTACTTCAAAAGCCATGCTCGCGATCAACCAATACATTTCCTTAGAATACATGGGACAAATACTAACTCCTTTGATAAGTAGTTCTTGCGCATGTTCAAACTCCTCTTTCTCCATTTTTAACTGACCATACAGAAACAATGCTTTAGCATAATTAGAATGTTCTTCTAAAGCTTTTTCTAGAAAAGAATATGCTTTTTCATACTGCCAATTACTAGCAGCATCTTCTGCTTTTTTATAGTGTTTTTTAGCGGAGCTACTCACACCTTCTTCACACTCATTCTGTGCAAAAACAGAAAAGGAAAAGAATAAAAGAGGTAAAAAATATCGCATTAGCTCATTAATTCATCATTAGTCAATTCACGGATTTGACCTTCTGTAGAAGCTACTACAGAAGCCACTGTGGCATCACCCGTTACATTTACAACCGTACGCAGCATATCTAGAATCCTATCTACTGCAAAAATCAAGGCAATCCCTTCAGGATCAATACCAATAGCACTCAACACAATAACCAACATAACCATGCCTGCCCCTGGAACAGCAGCTGCACCAATAGAAGCCAAAGTAGCTGTTAAAACAATGGTTAACTGCTGCGCTAAATCTAAATCATATCCAAAAGCTTGCGCAATAAAAACTGCTGCTACTGCTTGATACAAAGAGGTTCCATCCATATTGATGGTTGCTCCAAGTGGCAACACAAAAGAAGACACCTCTTCCGAAACACCTAGATGGTCTTCACAGCGCTCCATTGTTACTGGTAGAGTTGCTGCAGAAGAACTGGTAGAAAAAGCCAACATCTGCGCAGGAGCAATACCTTTAAAAAAGTCTAAATACTTAATCTTAGTAAATACCTTTAAAAACATAGGATACACTAGCAATATCATCATCATCAATCCAGCTATGACGGTAATAGAATATATTCCTAAAGCTTGGAATAATTCAGCCGAAGCACCAAAATCAACCACCAAGCCTCCCAATAAAGCAAACACTCCATAAGGAGCTCCTAACATAATGATGTCTACAATCTGTAAGATGATATCATTTACGCCATCGAAAAAACCTTTTACATAAGCTGTTTTTTCAGAAGGCAGCATCACCATTGCAATACCAAATAGGATAGCAAAGAAAATAACCTGCAACATGTTTCGGTTATTCCCTGTAGCTTGAATAAAGTTGCTCGGAACAATATCCACTACAAACTGCAGCGGACCTTCATCTTTCACATGTTCTGCTGAAGCAATTTTTTCTACTGCCTTAGAAGCATATTGTTCTTTCAATTCTAGGCGTTTTTCTTCAGAAAAGGACTTCCCTGGCTGAACGATATTTACAAGCAAGAGACCAAAAGCAACTGCAATAACAGTTGATATTAGGTAAATACCAATTGTTTTACCTCCTATACGAGACAACCTAGATATATCACTTAAAGAACTTACTCCTTTAATTAAAGAAGCAAAAACCAAAGGAACCGCTATCAGCTTTAAAAGATTGATAAATATAACTCCCCAAGGCTTGATCCAATTATTGGTGAAATCTACCCAACCCATCTGCGCTGCGACTAATCCGTAAACCACTCCTAATACCATTCCGATGATAATTTTCCAGTGTAATGCTATTTTTTTCATTTTTTTAATTCTAATGAATGCTTAGTAACTGTCTCTTATACACATCTCCGAGCCCACGAGACGTAGAGGAATC
>CAXDKI010000167.1:0-2287 GCA_963990215.1 uncultured Flavobacteriales bacterium
CACAAGGAGTATCGTCGGCAGCGTCAGATGTGTATAAGAGACAGGTTACTAATAACATAAATGCAAAACCCAAAATGTTTCCTAAAATTTTAACAATAAAGGTGGTAGCACTACCCTTTATAAGTTCGGACAAATCTTTGTCCGAACTAAATTTTCGAATCTTATTTTGTATCCATGCTTTCACTAGCTCACCAAAAACCAAGGGTTCAGTAAATCCTCTTTGTTATATACTAAAGGTTCTGTTGTATTGTATTTTGTAACATTAAATCCAGCAGCCAATACGATGGCATGTCCTGCTCCTGTATCCCATTCCATTGTAGGAGCATATCTAGGATAAGCATCTGCTCTCCCTTCTGCTACCATACATAATTTCAAAGAACTTCCTACAGCTATCACCTGTACTTCTCCGTATTCTTTTTTCTTTTCTTCAAAAAAGGTCTCTGTCTCTGGAGACATATGCGAACGACTTCCCACTACCGTATATGAACGATTTCCTTTTGGCAATGGTAATGCTTCTTTACGACTACCTCCTACAGTATATGCTTCATACTTAAACGCACCTTCTTCACTTCCAACATAAAGAGTATCCTTAACAGGGACATAGATAACACCCATTACAGGAATTCCATTTTCTACTAAAGCTATATTCACTGTAAACTCACCATTACGCTTAATAAATTCCTTGGTGCCGTCTAAGGGGTCAACCAACCAAAAGCGATTCCACTTCTTTCGTTCATCATAAGAAAGGTGTTTCCCTTCCTCGCTTAAAACGGGATAAGGGGTTTTTTCCAAATAACTCATTATTTTCAAGTGTCCACGCTTGTCTGCCAAAGTCAAAGGCGATTTATCATCTTTATGCTCTACTGCAAAATCTGATTCGTACACCTCTAAAATTTCATTCCCCGCAGCCACAGCCCCCTCTATTGCTATCTCTAAATAATTCTTCATTTAGTAGTCTTTTGTTGTTTGTTCCCCTAATATTATTTGTTTAGCTGATGAAGTTCCTATTCTGCTCACCCCTAAATCAAGCATTCTCTTTACATCTTCTATGTTTCGAACACCTCCTGCCGCTTTAACAGGTAGTTGTCCTGCATTCTCTTTCATAATTTTTACTCCAGAAAGCGTAGCCCCTAACGGACCACCATCGACTCTTTGATAAAAACCAGTGGAAGATTTTACAAAAACTTGTTGAACTTCATTGGGAAATGATTGCTCAACTTCTTCACGAATCAAATCTGTAAGACTTGCAATCTCTTCATCCGATAATGCTGCAATTTCTATAATCCACTTAGCTACCTTTCCATTCTTTAAGCACAAAGCTGTGCAAGCGTTTATTTGAGTTCTTACACCTTCAATGTCTCCCTTTTGAAAAGCTTGATAATTCACTACAAAATCAAGTTCATCAGCACCATCTGCAATAGCTTGCTTGGCCTCAGAAAGTTTAGCTTCCAAGCTTGCTTCACCAAAAGGAAAATCAATCACAGTTCCTACAAGGACATTTGAATCTCGTTCATCCAAAAACACACGAGTCTTAAGTACATATTCTGGACGAATCATCACTAATTTAAAATTGAACTCTATGGCTTCCTGGGCCAATTCATTCATAATTTGCTGATTATCAAACTCTGATAAAGACGCTTGTTTTGCAGTCTTTAAATAGGTCGAATCCAACAAACTTCCAACATGCTTCATAGTACCGCTATTCGCTTGGCTCAAATTTAAGAAATTAAGCACAATCTAGCTAGATAAAACCTAGATGAATAAACAGGCTATTTTTATTACTTTTGTGCGACTATGAAGAATGCCGGAAACAATATCTTTCCAATTTTTGACGAACTACTACAAAAAGCAGACAAGGAACAGCTTTTGAAACAAAAGTCATTTACTATTTGGATGACAGGGCTTTCGGGCTCAGGAAAATCAACAGTAGCGAAAGGGTTGGAACACTATTTGCACGAGCAAGGATTTTTAACACAATTGCTTGATGGAGACAATATTCGTGTAGGCATCAACAACAATTTAGGATTCAGTGAAGAAGATCGAACTGAAAATATCCGCAGGATAGCAGAAGTATCCAAGCTATTCATCAATTGTGGTGTTATTACCTTGAATTGTTTTGTAAGTCCAACAAGAGAAATGCGTCAAATGGCTAAAGAAATTATAGGTGCCGACAACTTCATAGAAGTGTTTATTAACGCCAGTGTAGCGGAATGCGAAAAAAGAGATGTGAAAGGACTATACGCCAAAGCTCGTGCCGGTGAAATCAAAAATTTCACTGGAGTTGACG
>CAXDKI010000168.1:0-2265 GCA_963990215.1 uncultured Flavobacteriales bacterium
CAAAAATGTTGCAAACCATTTGTCACTACCAAGTATGGCACCCTTAAATCAAAATTATATCGAGCAATTTGATCGAACACTTTTTGACTAATGGAAACATTGGCCGACTTACACTCTACTAACAGCATCGGCTTTCCTTCTTGTTGAAAACAAATGATGTCTGCACGTTTATTCATTCCATTGTATTGTAAAGAATATTCTACCCCCATTAAACTAAGCGGGAACCCTTTTTCTTGATTTAAAAAATGAATGAAGTGTTGCCTCACCCATTCTTCTGGTGTGAGTACCACAAACTGTTTTCTTACGGAATCGAAAATTTGTTTCTTTCCCCCCTCCGATTTCACTTTGAAGTCGTATTTTGGCAAATTCAAATCGAGCATAAGACAGAGGCGAATTTAAATGAAATTTAACGAGATATTAACGAATCTGAGCAAGAAAGTTTACCAACCTGTTTACTTTTTAATGGGTGATGAAACTTATTTTATTGATGAAATTTGCGACTATATCGCTAATCATGTTTTGGATGAATCCGAAAAAGAATTCAACCAAACTATTTTGTACGGAAAAGATACAGATTTAGCCACCATTATTTCGGAATCCAAACGATTTCCTTTGATAGGAACACATAGAGTAGTGATTGTAAAAGAGGCACAGCATATCCGTAAAATTGAGGGCTTAGAAGTTTATTTAGAACAACCTCAACCCTCTACTATTTTAGTGATTTGCTACAAATACAAAACTTTAGATAAGCGTAAAAAATTTACCAAAGAGCTAGCTAAAAAGAATGTCCTTTTCGAAAGTAAAAAGCTATACGATAACCAAATTCCTGATTGGATTCAGAATTACCTAAGCAAGCACAAATACAGCATACACCCAAAGGCTGCTTTTTTACTTTCAGAATATTTGGGTGCTGACTTAGGGAAAATTACTAATGAATTAGACAAGCTCATGCTCGTTAATAAAAAAGGGCAAGAAATAACCTCTGATATAATTGAACGTAATATTGGCATTAGCAAAGACTTCAATAATTTTGAACTCAACAATGCTTTAGGAAAACGAGATATCCTAAAATCGAATCTGATTATTAAACACTTTGCCGCTAACCCAAAAGACAACCCTTTAGTTGTTACTATAGGTGTCCTGTTTGGGTTTTTTCAAAAAATCTTGCTTTACCACACACTTAAAGACAAATCAAAAAAAAATGTGGCTTCTACCCTAAAGGTGAATCCGTTTTTTGTGAGGGATTATGAATTGGCAGCACGCAACTATCCAAAAGGAAAACTCGTTAAAATCATCTCTTACTTAAGAGAGTATGATCTGAAATCGAAAGGAGTGAATAATAACTCTGTTTCAGAAGGAGAGTTACTCAAAGAACTTATTTACAAAATCCTACATTAAATCCCTACATTTGCCTTTCGTTAGTATTTATGAGAAAGGGAACTTTATTTTTGATTGCTGTTTTTAGCTTGCTTTTTACCACAGCACAAACCGCTGACTTAAGAGGTTTTGTTTATGATAAAGAAACTGGTGAGCCTATCATTTTCTGTAATGTTATTTTAGAAGGAACAACAATTGGTGCATCAACCGATGTAAATGGTTTTTTCTCTATCACTAATATTCCTACTGGAAACCACACTGTATTCATCACTTATATTGGATACGATACTTTGAGAGAGAACATCTCATTGAAAGTAAAACAAATTTTAACCAAGAAATTTGAAATCAGTGAATCCTCTGTACAATTACAAACCGTACATATTTCAGCCGACAGACAAGCTATGAAGTCAGATGTAAAAGTATCGGTTACCAAGGTTACTCCAAAAGACATAGAACTTATCCCTGCTATAGGTGGAGAACCTGACTTAGCACAATACCTACAGGTTTTACCAGGAGTTGTATTTACAGGTGACCAAGGAGGACAGTTATATATCCGAGGCGGGTCTCCTATTCAAAATAAGGTGTTATTAGATGGGATGATTGTTTACAATCCTTTCCATTCTATTGGACTATTCTCAGTTTTTGACACCGATCTATTAAGAAACGCTGATATTTATACAGGAGGTTTTGGAGCTCAATACGGAGGTAGAATCTCTTCCATCATGGACATTACAACTCGAGATGGGAATAAGAATCGTTTTGGAGGGAAAGTATCTGCTAGCACTTTTGGGAGTAAACTTCTTTTAGAAGGGCCTCTAGGAAAAAAAGGAGGAAATTCTTCTTTTATCGTATCAGGAAAAACATCTTACTTAAATCAAAGCTCTAAAT
>CAXDKI010000169.1:0-2253 GCA_963990215.1 uncultured Flavobacteriales bacterium
ACAAGGAGTATCGTCGGCAGCGTCAGATGTGTATAAGAGACAGGCACAAAAATTGCCAATCAAAACTAAATTCGTTGTCAGAAGAGATTACGTAGAAGCATAAAAGAAAAGAGCAAGATGAAACAGTCAGTAATAAAAGAAATGGCGACCAACGAGTTGGAAGAGCGTGTAGACGAAGAAAAAGCTCGCTTGGAAAAAATGAGAGTAAACCACTTGGTTTCTCCATTAGAAAACCCAAAGCAAATCACATTTGCTAGAAAAACAATTGCTCGTATTCTTACAGAATTACGTAACAGAGAATTGAACGAAGCATAATTAGGAGATAAGATGAGAAACCTAAGAAAAGAACGTATCGGATTGGTAACAAGTAGCAAAATGGATAAATCCATTGTTGTTACTGTAGAACGTAGAGAAAAGCACCCACTTTATGGGAAGTTCGTAAAGAAGACCAGTAAGTTTACTGCTCATGATGAGAAGAATGATTGTAACGAAGGAGACACTGTTAAAATCATGGAAACACGTCCAATGAGTAAAAATAAATGCTGGAGATTAGTTGAAATTTTAGAAAGAGCTAAGTAAAATGATACAACAAGAATCCCGATTAAAAGTAGCCGACAACTCAGGTGCAAAGGAAGTTCTTTGTATCAAGGTTCTTGGCGGTTCCAAAAGAAGATATGCTTCTGTTGGTGATACCATCGTAGTAACGGTGAAAGATGCCATGCCAGCAGGAAATATCAAGAAAGGAACAGTAACAAAAGCCGTTGTTGTAAGAACAAAAAAAGAGGTAAGACGTCCAGATGGATCTTACATCCGTTTTGATGACAACGCATGCGTATTGCTAAATCCAACTGGAGAAATCAGAGGTACTCGTATTTTCGGCCCTGTTTCAAGAGAGTTGAGAGATAAGCAATACATGAAAATTGTTTCATTAGCACCAGAGGTGCTGTAAATAAAAGTAATTAGCATGTCTAAGTTACACATTAAAAAAGGAGATACCGTAAAGGTTATTGCTGGAAATTCAAAAGGTGCTGAAGGAAAAGTAATCGAAGTTCTGATTGCTAAAAACAGAGCAATTGTAGAAGGCGTAAATATGGTATCTAAGCACAGTAAGCCAAATGCTGCCAATCCTCAAGGAGGTATTGTTAAGCAAGAAGCGACTATTCATGTCTCTAACCTTATGGTAGTAGATCCAAAATCTGGAGATGCTACTCGTATCGGAAGAAAAAGAGATGAGAAGACAGGTAAATTAGTAAGATATTCTAAAAAATCAGGGGAGGTAATTAAGTAATGTACATACCTAGATTAAAAATGAAGTACACGGAGGAAATCGTAGCGAAACTACGTGAGCAGTACTCCTACAAGTCAGTAATGCAGGTTCCTGTATTAAAGAAAATCTGTATCAACCAAGGGTTGGGTGCAGCCGTAGCTGACAAGAAAATGGTAGATCAAGCATGTACTGAAATCAGTTCTATTACAGGACAAAAAGCAGTACCTACCTTATCAAGAAAAGATATCTCCAACTTTAAGTTGCGTAAAGGAATGCCGATTGGTGCTCGTGTAACTTTAAGAGGAGACAGAATGTATGAATTTCTTGAAAGATTCATCACAGCATCACTACCACGTGTGCGTGACTTCAGAGGAATCTCTGCAACTGGATTTGATGGCCGTGGTAATTATAATATGGGTGTGAAGGAGCAAATCATCTTCCCAGAAATCGATATCGATAAAGTGAATAAAATTACAGGTATGGATATCACATTTGTTACTTCTGCCAATTCGGATGAAGAAGCAAAGAGTTTATTAACAGAATTTGGCTTACCATTTAAAAATTAAGATATGGCTAAAGAATCAATGAAAGCTAGAGAGGTGAAACGTCAAAAATTAGTTGACAAATATGCAGACAAAAGAGCTGCATTAAAAGCCGCTGGCGATTACGCAGGATTGCAAAAGCTACCAAAAAATGCATCGCCTGTTCGATTGCATAACAGATGTAAATTAACTGGTAGACCAAAAGGATATATGCGTCAATTTGGCATTTCACGTGTAACATTCCGTGAAATGGCGAATAATGGATTGATTCCAGGCGTAAAGAAAGCAAGTTGGTAACAAGATAATAGATCAGAAATGTATACAGACCCGATTGCAGATTATTTAACGCGTATTAGAAACGCAGCAAAAGCAGGCCACAAGGTGGTTGCTATTCCTGCTTCAAACATCAAGAAGGAAATGAGCCGTATCTTGATGGAAAAAGGA
>CAXDKI010000170.1:0-2229 GCA_963990215.1 uncultured Flavobacteriales bacterium
GAGTAAGAAAATCCTCATAACAGGAAGTAATGGTTTATTAGGTCAAAAGCTTGTTTTGGCTTTTCGTCATAATCATGAAGTGATGGCAACTTCTATTGGTGCTTGCCGAATGAATAATCAAAGCGGTTTCGCTTATCAAAATTTGGATATTACCAAAGAGCAAGCAGTTCGTAAAATCGTTTTAGATTTTCGACCAGATGCTATCATCAACACTGCAGCTATGACCAATGTAGATGCTTGTGAAGATGACAGAGAAAATTGCGATAAGCTGAATGTATATGCGGTACAGTATTTAGCAGATGCTTGTGCTGAGGTAGGAGCGCATCTTGTGCATTTTTCTACCGATTTTATTTTTGATGGAGAGAATGGTCCATATACAGAGGAGGACCAAGCAAACCCTTTAAGTTATTACGGATTATCTAAGTGGAAGTCGGAACAGATTTTGCAAAAAAATTCTTGCGATTGGGCTGTGTTAAGAACAATTATTGTGTACGGAACTGCCGATAATCTAAGTAGAGAAAATATTGTATTATGGGGAAGAGGAGCGCTTAAAAAAGGAGATCCATTGAATATTATAGATGATCAGTTCCGTTCTCCAACACTAGTAGAAGATTTGGCGCAAGCTTGTATCTTGGCTGTAGAGAAAAGAGCTAAAGGGGTTTATAATGCTTCTGGGAAAGACATCATGAGTATTTTAGAAATGGTAGAGCGTATGGCAGATTTTTACGGTTGTGATAAGTCTATTATCAACCGTATTTCTACTGTTACACTTAACCAAAAAGCAAAAAGACCTCCTAAAACAGGTTTTATTTTAGACAAGTCAATAAACGAATTAGCTTATCAGCCACACTCTTTTGAAGAAGGTTTGGCTATTGTTGAGCAACAAATTTTAGAACAAGAAAACCACAATTAAACAATCAACATAATGAAACGATTATTTACTCTTTTATCAGTCATGTTATCTGCAAAAATGCTTTCGGCAGAAACGCTAAGCGATCAAATCAATGCCTTTTTTGAGCCTATTGTAGCTGTTATTGCAAAAGTGATTTTTTGGGATCCTGTGGCAGCGCTTGGGTTTGATATGGGTGCGGATATTCCAATTGTAGTAATATGGTTGGTTTTTGGTGCTTTGTTTTTCACTTTCAAGATGAATTTTATCAATGTTCGTGGTTTCAAGCATGCTATCGATTTGGTAAAAGGTAAGTATGACGATCCAAAGGATGAAGGAGAGGTTTCTCATTTTCAAGCATTGGCAACTGCTTTATCTGCAACGGTTGGCTTAGGTAATATCGCTGGAGTAGCGGTTGCTATTACAGTCGGTGGGCCAGGTGCAACATTTTGGATGATTGTTGCAGGCTTACTAGGAATGTCTTCCAAGTTTGTAGAATGTACCTTAGGGGTAAAATATAGAGTGGTTGATGAGAATGGAGAAGTGTCAGGAGGGCCTATGTATTACCTCCGAAATGGTTTATCGAAATATGGCATTGGTGGCTTAGGAAAAGTGCTTGCGGTTATTTTTGCAGTTTTATGTATTGGAGGTTCTTTTGGTGGAGGGAATATGTTCCAGGCTAATCAAGCCTATGCACAACTTTCAGGTCAGTTTCCAATGTTAGAAGGAAATGGTCCCATGTTTGGTTTCTTATTAGCCATTCTCGTAGGAACTGTCATTATCGGTGGTATCAAATCCATTGCTAAAGTAACAGAGAAAATAGTTCCTTTTATGGCTGGTTTATATGTAGCTGCAGCCCTCATTATTATTTTGGTAAATATTACAGAAATAGGGACGGCTTTTGCAATGATTATTGAAGGTGCTTTTGCTCCGTCTGCTGCTTTTGGTGGTTTTATAGGAGTGCTTATTCAAGGATTTAGAAGAGCAGCTTTCTCGAACGAAGCGGGTGTTGGTTCTGCCTCTATTGCGCATTCAGCAGCCAAGACTAATCAACCAGTAAGTGAAGGAATTGTTTCTTTATTAGAACCGTTAATTGATACGGTTGTTATTTGTACAATGACGGCTTTAGTTATTATTATCACAGGATTTTCTGGCGTACATGGCATAGAAGGAGCACAACTTACTTCTCAGGCTTTCGGAAGCGTTATTTCTTGGTTCCCTTATGTTTTGGTGATAGCTATCTTCTTATTTGCATTCTCTACCATGATTTCTTGGTCTTATTACGGATTAAAATCTTGGACATACCTATTTGGACTGTCTCTTATACACATCTGACGCTG
>CAXDKI010000171.1:0-2228 GCA_963990215.1 uncultured Flavobacteriales bacterium
GATGTGTATAAGAGACAGCTATAGCATTAAGTACGATTTAACCAGAACCTTGAAAACAGAATTCAAGGTGCGAAATACTGCGAGTATAGACGAGCCTTATGGAGATTTGGATAAGAACGATCCTGACTTTGAAGCCAAGCGAGATACCGTTTGGAATAATTTCTTGAATTTTGGCAGGCCAACGCTTTACCATCATACAGTTAATGTAACATACAATGTGCCTATCAATAAATTTCCGTTGACGGATTGGGTGAGTATGAATACCAAATATACAGCCAATTTAGATTGGATGGCTGCACCGGTAGCTTTGCAGCGATTAGGTAACACCTTGCAAAATAACAATCATAAACAGATTAACAGTAACCTAAACTTTACACAGCTGTACAATAAGGTGCCATATCTAAAAAAGATAAATCAAAAAGCCAATAAGCGTGGTCGTTCCGGGATGCGTGCTGGTTCAAGGCAAAACATTGTTCTACCCTCAGATCAGGATACTGTCAAAAAGACTTTTAAAGATTATTTAGAGTATGCCGTCCGATTTGGAATGATGTTGAAAAATGCTTCCATTACCTATTCGCAAAATCAAGGAACTACATTGCCTGGTTATGCGCAATCGCCTGGCTTTTTTGGGCAAGACTGGGGGCAAATGGCGCCAGGCATTCCTTTTGCTTTGGGTTCTCAGTATAGTATTGAGCAATTAGCTGCCGAAAATGGTTGGCTAACAGCCGACACAACCCTCAATCAGTTTTATAGAACCTCTAATTCGGAAAACTTGAATTTCCGATCTACTATAGAGCCTTTAAAAGGATTTAGGATAGAGGTGACGGCTAATAAGTTAAAGAATAGCAGTATGCAGGAAATATTCAGAGCAAATAGCGATGGAGATTTTGAAAGTTTCAATCCTGTAGAAACAGGTAGCTATTCCATTTCTTACTTAACATGGAACACAGCCTTTATAGGTAATGACGAAAGTTATTCATCTGAAACCTTCCAAGAATTTAGAGATAGCCGTTTGGCTGTCGCTATGCAGTTGGCACAGAAAAATCCATATTCGCAAGATGCACAAGGTAATGTGTTGATGGTGGATAGCACCGGTTTCCCGATTGGTTACCAAAGCACCTCTCAAGAAGTGTTGATACCAGCCTTTTTAGCAGCCTATACCAACCGAGATGCGAACTCTGTAAGCTTAAATAAATTCCCGGTATTGCCATTGCCAAATTGGCGTATCACTTTTGATGGATTACGCAATGTGAAATGGATTAGCAAGTTTGCTAAAACAATAACCTTAAGTCATGCCTACCGTTCTACTTATAGTGTTGGAAATTATGTGAGCAGTTTGGATTACAAAGGAGGGATGGAAGAATGGCCAACCTTAGTAAATGATGCCACCCTTAATTATTACGAAAAGTATGAGGTAAATCAAGTAACATTAAACGAGAGCTTTAGTCCTTTGTTTAAAATAGATTTAACACTCAAAAACAGCTTGATGGCTCGTTTTGAAATGAAGAAAAACAGAACTTTAAGTTTAGGGCTTACCAACAATCAGATAACTGAAACACTTAAAAATGAATGGATTATAGGGGTAGGTTATAGGGTAAAAGATGTTTCCCTTAATGTGCGCTCGGCTGGAAGACAGCGTAAAATCACTTCAGACCTGGATTTAAAGTTAGATCTTTCGTTAAGAGACAACCAAATCATTATTCGCAAGTTAGAGGAAAACCAAGAAGATATTACGCAAGGCAATAAGGTATTTTCTCTGAAGTTTACCTCCGATTATGTGGTAAACAGTAGGCTAAATTTGCGTTTGTTTTACGATAAAGTTCTCACCACTCCATATGTTTCTAATTCTTTCCCATCTGCTGTAACTAACGGTGGTTTCAGTATTCGATTTACTTTAGCACAATAGTTTTTTCATTGTTTGAAAATTGTATTTTTGACCAAATTTATTTTTTGACAACATGAATATTCCAGCAAATTTAAAATACACCAAAGATCACGAATGGATTCGTGTAGAAGGTGATGAGGTCACAATTGGTATTACCGATTTTGCACAAAGCGAATTGGGTGATATTGTTTTTGTAGAAATTGAAACGGAAGGAGAAGAATTAGTTCAAGAAGAAGTGTTTGGAACTGTAGAAGCCGTAAAAACAGTTTCGGATTTGTTTATGCCTATTAGTGGAGAAGCTGTCTCTTATACACATCTCCGAGCCCACGAGACGTAGAGGAAT
>CAXDKI010000172.1:0-2186 GCA_963990215.1 uncultured Flavobacteriales bacterium
TGCCTCTATAGTGTCTAAGGAACTAGAAATAATTGGACAATGTTTTTTGATTGCTCATCTTGTTTATTTCTTCAAACAAAGCATTTAAGCCGGATTGCGTGCTATTTGCTCGTATGTAAGAACCTCCTCCAGCTTGTGCGATTTCTTGCAACATCTCTTCATTTAGCTTGGAGATGATGGTATTTCCTTGTTTATCTTTTCGGTAGCCTTTTAGTTGTCCATATCTGTTTTTGATAGGGATGGGGCCGCCCTTAACAGAACCCATTCCAATGGTATGTACAAACACGCCCTTTTCAGCTGCAGCATCTGCCATTTCTATAGCATCATCTTCATGATTTTCACCATCTGTAATCACTACAATGGCTTTATTTTGTGTATTTTCAAAATCGAAGCTGTTTAGTGAAATTCCAATAGCTTTTCCAATAGCTGTCCCTTGATTGCTAATAATGTTGGTGTTGATGGTAGACAGGAATAGCTTAGCAGCCGAATAATCGGTTGTAATAGGTAGTTGAACGTAAGCATCTCCAGCAAATACTACCAGCCCAATCCGATCTCCTTGTAATCGATCAATCAATCTAGAAATGGCTTGCTTTGCTCTTTGTAATCTACTTGGTTGCAAATCTTCCGAAAGCATGGAGTTCGAGAGGTCAACCGCAATCATTAAATCAACGCCCTCTCTTTTCACCTCCTCCATTTTGGAGCCAATTTGTGGGTTAGCAAGACCGATGATAATAGCGGTAATTGCTAGTAAAAAAAGACCAAACTTCAACCTCACTTTATAGGTGGAGGCCATGGGTATCAGTTTTTTAACAAGGCGGTACTCTCCGAAGTTGTTAAGTGCTTTTTTACGCCACCTCATTGCTAGGATGAACAATGATACTAATACAGGGATGATTGCTAGTAAATACAACAGTTCTATATGTTCGTATTTTAACATTAAGTAATGCTTTTGAATATTGTGTTTTTTAAACCAAACTCAAAGATTAGAAGTAATAATGCTAGAAGAGCAAAAATTAAAAACTCTTCATTTTTTTTATGGTATTCTTTTACTTCAATTTTTGATCGCTCCATTTGGTCAATTTCTCTATAGATTTCTTGCAAGGCTTCATTAGAAGTTGCTCGGAAGTATTTGCCATTTGTAGCGCTTGCAATATTTTGCAATGTTTCCTCATCAATTTTCACTTCTACATCCTGGTAAACAGTTGTTCCAAATGGTGTTTTAAATGGGTAGGGAGCGTATCCCTGTGTTCCTACTCCAATTGTGTAAACGCGCACCTTAAATTGTTGTGCAATTTCGGCTGCTGTCATTGGGGCGATAGAACCTTGATTGTTGACTCCATCCGTTAACAAAATCACTACTTTGCTTTTCGCTTCGCTCTCTTTTAATCTGTTAACAGCAGTAGCTAAACCCATTCCGATAGCTGTTCCATCTTCTACCATGCCGCTTTTTACATCCTTGAAAAGGTTTTGCAACACTTGATGGTCGGTAGTTAAAGGACATTGTGTAAAACTTTCCCCGGAAAAAATGACTAGACCTATTCGGTCATTTGATCTTCCAGCTATAAAGTTCATAGCCACTTTTTTAGAAGCTTCCAAGCGGTCTGGACTGAGGTCTTGAGCCAACATACTTCCTGATATATCCATCGTTAAAACAATATCTATACCTTCCGTTGTCATATTCTCCCAAGAGGCTGTAGATTGTGGTCTAGCAAAAGCAACAATGAGCAGTCCAATAGCAATTGTTCTGATTAGAAAAATAGCATGTCTTCCCCAACTTTTCCAGTTTTTTGTGTTTAAACCATTGAAAGAGGAAATCTGTAAATGTGTATTGCGTTTGTTGTGGCGAAAGAAATACCAAACCCAAGCTATTGGAATGAGTAGTAGTAAATACAGATATTCTGGATTAGCAAAAGTGAAATTACTCATCATTATCTTGTGGTTTTGTTTGATGAATAAAGTCAAAAGCAAATTTGATAGTTAATTCGTTTTCAGCATTAGTTGGTTTTGCTTTGGCAAATTTTGCCATATCGGCAGTGCTTAAAAGAATGCTTAATTGTTTTGTGTTAATTCTTCTGGCTTTTAGACTTTTAATAATGTCATCCGTTAACATTTCCATGGCAGGAGTATGCAACCCGTCTTCCTGTCTCTTATACACATCTCCGAGCCCACGAGACGTAGAGGAATGG
>CAXDKI010000173.1:0-2176 GCA_963990215.1 uncultured Flavobacteriales bacterium
GATAAAATGATAATTTAGCTGCGTCCTAAATTTGAATATGCAAACTAAAAAACTCCATGATTTATTGCTCAAAAATTTTGCTTTTGAGCCCACTTCACAACAGCACGAAGTAATCGGTCAGCTATCTGAATATGTGACGGATAGTTCGTCTCGTGGTTTGTTTTTATTGAAAGGATATGCAGGAACTGGAAAAACAACTTTGGTCAGCGCTTTGGTAAAAAGTTTGTGGCCTGTAGGTAAAAAGGTGGTTTTGTTGGCACCAACGGGTAGAGCGGCTAAAGTGTTGTCCTCTTACTCAGGAAAAAAGGCCTTGACTATCCACAAGAAAATCTATTGGATGAAGACCAATTCCAAAGGGAATACTTATGTGACTTTGCAAAAGAACAAGCATGGCAGTACTGTTTTTGTAGTGGATGAGGCTTCCATGATTCCAGATATTTCTGATAAAGGTTTTGGTGGTCGTTCGTTGCTAGACGATTTGATAGAGTATGTGTATGATGGTATCAATTGTAAACTGATTTTAATTGGAGATACAGCACAGCTTCCTCCTGTTCATTTGGATGTAAGTCCGGCTTTGGATGAAAATGTGTTAGGGATTACCTACAAGCGCGATGTGTATAGCGCAGAGCTTACACAAGTTGTGCGCCAGCAATCCGATTCTTTGATTTTAGAAAATGCTACTCGATTAAGAGAGCAAATTACTCAGGAGAGTAAAGTAACTCCTACTTTATTTTGTGATCCTGAAGTGGTTCGCTTGCAAAGCGGAATGGACCTGCAAGATGCCTTGGAAGATTGTTATAGCCAAAGTGGTGTAGAGGATACGATTGTGATTTGTCGCTCTAACAAAAGAGCAAACTTGTATAGTCAACAAATCAGAGCTAAAATTCGATGGCAAGAGGATGAGGTTTCGGTGGGTGATTATTTGATGGTGGTGCGCAATAATTACTTTTGGCTGCCGGAAGGAAGTAAAGCCGGATTTATTGCCAATGGCGATACCGTAGAGGTATTGCGTATTTATGAAATCAATGAATTGTATAACTGTCGCTTTGCGCGTTTATCCGTTCGTTTGGTAGATTATCCTGATGAGGAAAATTTAGAGGTGATAGTGTTGTTAGACACGCTTACTTCAGAAACTCCTGCTATGACTTATGAGGAATACAAAGCGCTTTACGCTGCAGTAGAGGAAGATTATAAAGATATACCACACAAGCATCAACGCAATAAAGAGATTAAGCAAAATCCTTATTTCAACGCTTTACAAGTGAAATTTGCTTATGCGGTTACTTGTCATAAATCGCAAGGAGGGCAATGGGAAAATGTATTTGTAGAACAAGGTTATTTTACGTCAGATATGATGGGGAAGGAGTACTTAAGATGGCTCTACACAGCCATGACTCGCGCTACTAAAAAGTTGTATCTTGTCAATTTTAAAGACGATTTTTTCGGATGAGAAAGTTAATAGCATCATTTATTTTGTGGTTGAAGGGATGGAAAGTAGTAGGAGAAATTCCTCAAATAAAAAAGTATGTCATCATTGCAGCGCCACATACCTCTAATTGGGATTTTGTAATTGGTCGTTCATTTGGGTATATGTTGGGTATTGAAGCGAAATACCTTGGAAAAAGCCAGTTGTTTAAACCGCCTTTCGGCTGGTTTTTTAGATGGACTGGTGGTATACCAGTAGATAGAACGAAACACAATAGCTTAGTGACTTTTACTAGTAATCTGTTTAATCAGAGTAAAGAATTGGTAGTAGGAATTACACCAGAAGGAACGCGTAAAAGAGTAGAAAAATGGAAACAAGGGTTTTATTATATAGCGGTAGAGGCCAATGTTCCAATTGTATTGTCTTTTATGGACTATAAAAGAAAGGAAGCAGGTGTTGGGAAAATACTTTACCCATCATTAGATATAGAAAAAGATATGTCTGTTATAGAGGAGTTTTATCAAGGTGTCACCCCTAAGGTTCCTGAGTATTACAATCCAAAAATTTATTAAATAAAAAAAGCCCCGATTCGGGGCTTTTTGTTTGATTAACCATTAAATCAATTACAAAGCGATTATCGCATTTTGTATATCTGTAGAGGAGACGGGCCCCATCATATCTGTAGAGGAAATAATCTCGTAATGACCATTCACAATCGTTGCGTTTACAATGGTATAATAAAAAGTTCCA
>CAXDKI010000174.1:0-2166 GCA_963990215.1 uncultured Flavobacteriales bacterium
ATTCCTCTACGTCTCGTGGGCTCGGAGATGTGTATAAGAGACAGGCTTAGGAATTAGCTACAAAGAGTTAGAAGATGCAGGCGTTATGATGCCTGTTCTTCATTACGCTACTAAATACTACAATCCAGCGTTATATGATGATGAGTTAACAATCAAGACCACTATTAAAGAACTACCAACTGCACGTATTCATTTCGATTTTGAAGTATTTAATCAAGAAGGAGAAAAGTTAAATGATGCTGAAGCGACTTTAGTGTTTGTAAATATGAAAACAAAAAAACCATGCCATGCCCCTGAAAATTTAATGAGTCAATTAAAAAAACATTTCTAATGAAAAAGTATTGGGCAGAACTGATAGGGACCTTTATTCTTGTTTTTTCAGGAACAGGAGCCATTGTCATCAATGAGCTATATGGTAGCGTAACACATTTAGGTGTTGGGCTTACTTTTGGCCTTGTAGTGATGGCTGTTATATATTCTATCGGAGAAATTTCAGGAGCACATATAAACCCTGCTGTAAGTATTGCTTTTTGGGTAGCAAAACGAATGGACGGAAAAGAGGTTTTACCCTATATTTTATTCCAGCTACTGGGAGCATTTTTAGCATCCTTTACTATTAAAATGCTATTTCCTGAATCAAACTTATTAGGAGCTACCTTACCTGCTGACAATTGGGAACAGTCTTTTATCCTTGAATTCATTCTTACTTTTATTCTGATGTTTGTTATTCTTCAAGTATCATCTGGTAGTAAAGAAACTGGTACAATAGCAGCTATTGCTATTGGTGCTGTTGTAGGTTTAGAAGCAATTTTTGCAGGACCTGTTTGTGGTGCTTCTATGAACCCTGCTCGTTCTATAGCGCCTGCTGTAATGTCCGGGCACTTAGCGCATCTTTGGCTGTATGTTGTTGCCACTACTTTAGGTGCAGTAGCTTCAATAGGAGCTTATAAGCTAATAAAGTCTTAAAGATTCTTCATTAGGTGTTGGTAGAGTGATACCATGCTTTCAATATCTTTCTTGTGTACTTTCTCATCAGGAGAATGCACATTATCTTCTGGAGCACCTATAAAACACCAATCAAAAGGATAGGGCGAGCTTTGTAAAGAATTCCCATCGCTGCCTCCTGCATTTTCTACTTCTAGTTGAAAAGGAATACCACTTTCTTTAGCTAAACTGATAATTTTGTTGACATAACACCTTCTTGGCAATCCGCTATCACGCATTGATATAGCAACACCTTCTCCGTGCTTAACACCTTTCGTTACCCAAGTAATATCTGAGATAAGCGCTTGTTTTACATTGTGATTTTCGTAGATAAATTTGGCTAAATAACCAACAGAACCACCACCATGCTCTTCCCAACAAGAGAAACAGATAATACCATCCTCTAAGGTTTTAGCTACTTGTAAAGCATTCCAAACACCTAAGCGGTTATCCATATAACTGCATTGAACGAAGTTTTCGTCCTCTCTAAAGTTTGGCTTGAAGGTGAGTGTGGTTCCTCTATCAATAGCTCGATCAATTAAATGAAAGCTTTTGTTTCCTTTTTCATCTGTTTTAACTGTCAGTTTGCTGTCGATTTTTCCTTGACTGTCTTCTCCGATTAAATCAATTCCGTCTTCAGTAACAGGTCCGCCAATCTTCACTATTTCGTTATCGTACTTTACAGTAAATCCGATGCTGTCTAAATGTGCGAAAATAGCTGTTTTAGGTTTTCCAAACACCAATACAATACAATCTTGAAAGCCATCACCATGAAAGATTTCTGGCTGTGTTTTCCAGTCTTTCTTATTTGATTGAATATAATTCAATACAAAATTTGTTAAAGGAGCTTCACTTCCTGAAGGTGCATGAACTTCACAAAGCTGTTTAAGTAATTTCATTAGATTGTTTTTTGATAATTAATGGTTAGTTCGTGGTTCTTTTTAAAAGCAGCAACAACGGCATCTGCTTGACTTTTTCGAATGGCGAAAATGAGCTTGCAGTCTATTTGAAAATCTTGATTCACTACCTCTAGTGATTTATCCTTCACTAAACGCATTACCTCATTCATTTGAGGGTATTGAAAAGCTACTTCATAAATTTCTTTCACAAAGCGTTTTTCAATACTGATCCCTTCCAAGGCATCAGCAGCTGCAGCTCTGTATGCGGTAATGAGTCCACCTA
>CAXDKI010000175.1:0-2095 GCA_963990215.1 uncultured Flavobacteriales bacterium
GTATGGCTCTCACGATAAAACTTTTGAAATTCCTAATGATGGAACAGTAAAAGTAACGGATGCTGCTGGAACTATTTTAATGGAACACACGGTAGAAGAAGGTGACATTTGGAGAATGTGCCAAACCAAAGACGAACCTATTAAAGATTGGGTGAAACTAGCAGTTAATAGAGCGAAAGCGACAGGATGGCCAACAATCTTTTGGCTAAATGAAAATCGAGCGCATGATGCTGAGTTGATTCATAAAGTAAACACCTATTTACAAAACCATGAAACTGCTGAATTAGACATCCAGATCATGGCTCCTTATGATGCTACCCTTTTTACTTTAGATAGAGTGAGGAATGGAGAAAACACTATTTCTGTAACAGGAAATGTATTGAGAGATTACTTAACAGACTTGTTCCCTATCCTTGAATTAGGAACTTCTGCCAAGATGCTTTCTATCGTTCCTTTAATGAATGGTGGCGGATTGTTTGAAACAGGCGCAGGTGGTTCTGCTCCAAAACATGTGCAGCAATTAGTCGGAGAAGGTCACTTAAGATGGGATTCTTTAGGTGAGTTCTTAGCATTGGTTGTGTCTTTAGAGCACCTTGCTAAAACAAACAAAAACCCTAAAGCACAAGTATTAGCTACTGCTTTAGATAGCGCTATTGAATCTTTATTGAAAAACGGAAAATCGCCACAAAGAAAAGTAGGACAGTTAGACAATAGAGGGTCTCACTTCTACCTAGCTATGTATTGGGCAAAAGAGTTAGCTAATCAAACGACTGACACAGAACTACAATCTGCCTTTGGAGATATTGCTTCACAATTGGAAGCAAAAGAAATAGCTATTGTTGAGGAATTGAACAATGCGCAAGGAAAAGTGGAAAATATTGAAGGATACTATTTACCTAATGAATCTGCTACATTCGCTATCATGCGACCAAGCACAACCTTAAACACTATTATAGATAATCTATAAGTTGAATAAGTAAGATATTTGAAGCCCTGTTTCTGATAGAGAGATAGGGCTTTTTTATTTTTGAACACCTATAGCTTAGCCTTAAACAACTTGCTTTCAGTAAATTAATCCCTTACATTTACTATTAAATTAAATCTTATAAAAAGATGAAAACAATCAAACTACTTTTCGGAACAGCACTCATTGTTTCACTTGTACTCGTTGCTTGCCAAAAAGAGGACCCAGAAGTTATTGTACTTCCTCCTATTAACAATCCAACACCAACAAATAGCATTATTGCATTCTTCGACAATAATTTAGAAAGCGAGAAACAAACTTTTACAATCAATCCTTCTACGGACTATATGGTAACAGGAGTTAACGGAACAACTCTTTTCTTTAATGAAAATACATTCGAGGATATGAGTGGAAATACAGTTTCTGGCCCTATTGAAATTGAAATGATAGAAACACAAAGCAATAAAGACATGCTTTTATGGAATCTTCCAACAACCACTACAGATGGACAACTTTTATTTTCTGGAGGTATTGTGTATGTAAATGTATCGCAAGGAGGTAATCAGCTAAGTATTAACGACAACGCACCTATACAAGCAAGTGTTCCAAGCGATAATTACATTGCAATGGACTACTTTACAGGAAGTGAAGATAATAACGGCAGGTTCGGTTGGGAGTTAGATGATACCGACACAGTTACCACAAACACAGCCGATTCTACGAATTGGAATACAAATTTTGGCGGAATGTTCACTTTTGACTTTACAATTGATTCTATTGGATGGATTAACTGCGACTATTTTTACGGAATAGGTGATCCATTGACAGGAGTACAAGTAGAACTGCCTGATAGCTTCAATGGCAGCAATTCAGCTGTTTTTATCTACTACAGCAATTTAAACTCAGTTGCTTCTCTTTATGATTCTGATGAAGATGGTGTTTTTGATTTAGGCTGGAGCTATGCTACTCCTATCGGACAAAACATCAGCTTTGTTGTAATCTCAGAAATCAATGGAACTTTTTATTATACCATTGTAAACGCAACGATTGTGAATGGTCATTACGAAATTATTTCCTCTACAGATATGATGGGGCCCGTCCTCTCTACAGATATACAAAATGCGATAAATA
>CAXDKI010000176.1:0-2060 GCA_963990215.1 uncultured Flavobacteriales bacterium
CCCTTAATGCATTTGCGCAAGAAATTGGTGTAAACCGCTCAACCATCTCGCATATTTTGACAGGCAGAAACAAACCAAGTGTAGATGTTTTGCAAAAGATACTGAAGCGCTTTCCAGAACTCTCTTCGGACTGGCTTTTGTTAGGAAATGGTAGTATGTATGCCAAAAAAGAGTATTCAGAAACATCATCTTCTTTTAAAAATACTCAAAAAGTAGAACCAAAATCGGTAGAGAAAGTTGTTGTTTTTTACAACGATAATACTTTTCAAGAGTATAAGCCATCTTAAAAAGCGGGATTATTGTAATTTTGGAAAGCTAAATAAAACAGAATGTACAAGCTACTCATTAAACCCCTTTTCTTTCTATTTTCTCCAGAAACTATCCACAATATAGTTTTTGCCATGGTGAAGTTTTGGGCACGCATTCCATTAACAATGTGGATTTGGAAACAAATTTTTTGTTTAGAGGACGATCGCCTTAAAAGAGAAGTGTTTGGTTTGACTTTTGATAACCCTGTTGGGTTAGCAGCAGGATTTGATAAAGATGCAAAGCTTTACAATGAATTAGCCACTTTTGGTTTTGGTTTTATTGAAATAGGAACAATTACTCCTGTAGGACAACCAGGAAATCCAAAGCCTCGGTTATTTAGATTACCTCATGATGAGGGACTTATCAATAGAATGGGATTTAATAATGGTGGAGTAGAAGAGGCGGTAGAACGCATGAAAAACTGTAATACCAAGATAATGATTGGAGGAAACATTGGTAAAAACAAAGTGACTCCAAACGAAGAAGCGAGTAGAGATTATGAAATTAGCTTTGAAACTTTGTTTCCTTATGTAGACTACTTTGTGGTTAATGTAAGCTCTCCTAACACACCTGGTTTGCGTGAGCTGCAGGATAAAGAACCGCTTACCAACCTCTTGATGAGTTTGCAAGAATTAAACACTACTAAAGAGAATAGAAAGCCAATTTTGTTAAAAATCGCTCCTGATTTAACAGACCTACAATTGGATGACATCATTACTATTGTCCAAGATTCTAAAATTGATGGAGTTATTGCCACCAATACAACCATAGATCGTTCTATGCTTACTACCGATCAAATGGAGTTAGAGGTAATCGGCAATGGAGGTTTAAGTGGAAAGCCTGTGAAAGCGCGTTCTACAGAAGTTATTCGTTATTTATCTGAAAAGTCTAATAAAGCATTTCCAATTATTGGAGTAGGAGGTATTCATTCTGCAGAAGATGCATTAGAGAAATTAGAGGCTGGAGCCAGTTTGGTTCAGGTGTATACAGGCTTCATTTACGAAGGCCCTGCTTTAATTAAGCGAATAAATAAAGCAATACTGAAGCAAGCATGAAAATAGTTGAATGCCCTAGAGATGCTATGCAAGGTTTGTCGGAATTTATTCCGACTGAAAAGAAAGTGGATTACCTGAATATGCTGTTGCAGGTAGGCTTCGATACACTTGATTTTGGAAGTTTTGTGTCCCCTAAGGCCATTCCACAAATGCGTGATACTTCACAAGTGCTTAATCAACTACAGCTTGATAATACAGACACCAAACTATTGGCTATTGTAGCTAACCAAAGAGGGGCGAATGATGCTTGTCAGTTTGATGAAATCCAATATTTGGGTTACCCTTTTTCTGTTTCAGAGACTTTTCAGCTGCGCAATACTAATAAAAGCATGGAGGCTTCATTATTGTTAGTAGAAGAAATTCAAAATATTTGTGTGAAAAACAATAAAGAATTGGTTGTTTATCTATCAATGGCTTTCGGCAATCCTTATGGAGAGCTTTGGAGTGAAGATATTGTAGTAAATTGGGGAGAAAAAATAGCTAGACTAGAAGTAAAAAAAATAGCGTTAGCCGACACTATCGGTGTTTCCAATGTAAATAATATCACCCGATTATTTACGACTTTAATACCTGATTTTCCTGAAGTAGAATGGGGCGCTCACTTACATACCCATCCAGATACTTGGAGGGAAAAGTTAGAAGCTGCTTATTATCTGTCTCTTATACACATCTCCGAGCCCACGAGACGTAGAGGAA
>CAXDKI010000177.1:0-1958 GCA_963990215.1 uncultured Flavobacteriales bacterium
CACAAGGAGTATCGTCGGCAGCGTCAGATGTGTATAAGAGACAGTACTTGTGTAGATACTTCTCCAAAACCCACTCTCACACCATCTTTTTTGCTGTGCGCCTTCATTATTACAGTATCTCCGTCTTTAATAAATTTACGTTCGCTTCCATCAGGCATTACTAAAGGTTTTGTTCCTTTCCAAGACAGTTCTAACATAGAACCATATGCGCTTTCGTCATTTCCTGAAATTGTACCAGAAGCCAACATGTCACCAGCATGAATATCACATCCGTTTACTGTGTGGTGTGCCAATTGCTGTGTCATATTCCAGTACATGTATTTGTAATTAGATTTTGAAACGGTGTGTGCATCAAAATCAGCACATGCAATTTGAACTTCTAGATTGATATCGATGTTTTTATTCCCTTCATATTTTAAATAAGGAAGGACTTCTGGTTCTTGTTCTTCTCCTTCGCAACGAAAAGGTTCTAAAGCGTCTAAAGTTACAATCCAAGGAGATATAGAGGAGGCGAAATTCTTTGCTAAGAATGGTCCTAATGGAACATACTCCCATTTTTGTATGTCACGAGCAGACCAGTCATTAAAAATAACCATACCGAAAATATAATCATCTGCCTCGGCAGTAGAAATATTATCTCCTAAAGGCTTCCCTTCACCTGTAATAAATGCCATTTCTAATTCGAAATCTAACAACCTACACGGTCCAAAAACAGGCTCGGTAGCATCTACAGGTAGTTGTTGCCCTTTAGGTCTACGGATTGGAGTTTCAGAAAGAATAATTGAAGAAGCTCTACCATGATAACCTACAGGGATATGAAGCCAGTTAGGTAGTAATGCATTGTTTGGATCTCTAAACATGCAACCTACATTGTATGCGTGCTGTCTAGAAGAATAAAAATCAGTGTAATCACCCACCTGAACAGGCATACACATTTGAACATTGCTAATGCTTGATAAACACTTAGCTTTTAAGTATTCATCCATTTCGGTTGTGAACACTTCCGATATACGATTTCGAACAGCTCTCCATGTTTGCTTATTCAGTTTTAAAAAAGAGTTTAGCGTTGCTTCAGCAAAACAATTTTGCTTTAGAATACCCTCAAAAATACCCGACTCAAATAAAACAGTTAGATTAACTACTGTGTCTCCAATTCTAGTGGCGGCGTTTTTTGTACCGTTTATCTCTACTATTCCAAAAGGAATGTTTTGTATTGGAAAGTCACTATTTTCCGGAACGGAAACCCATGTTGTTAAATCGGGATTGTTGGCTGCTATCATCTGTAATAGTTTAATTTTTGGTAAAGATAATTAAAGCATATAAATAACTGCGCTCAGTTTTTATCTTTGCCTTATGAAAAAAATTAGCATATTATTTTTATTTTTTTCTCAGTTTGCAACAGCACAAACAGACAGCTTAAAAGCGTTGAAAATTGCTATTGGTGCAGAAGTAGGTATTTACGTCACCAGTATGTATGGGCTTAATAAGTTGTGGTATGCTGACTATCCTAGAAGTAGTTTTCACTGGCATAACGATAATGACGCTTGGCTTCAGATGGATAAGGTAGGGCATGCTTATTCAGCTTATCAAGTAGGATTATTAGGAATGGACATGATGAAATGGAGTGGTGTTCCAGCAAAAAAGGCTATCTGGTATGGTGGAGCTTATGGTGCTGTTTTTTTAACAACTATCGAAATATTAGATGGACATTCTTCCGAGTGGGGTGCTTCTTGGGGGGATCTTGTAGCTAACACAAGTGGGTCAGCTTTATTGATAAGTCAAGAGTTGCTATGGAAAGAACAAAGAATACAGTTTAAATATAGTTTTTATCCTAGTAAATATGCTGATGTAAATCCTGATCTATTAGGGAAAAATACCATCCAACAAGCACTTAAAGACTACAATGCACAAACCTGTCTCTTATACACATCTCCGAGCCCACGAGACGTAGAGGAATC
>CAXDKI010000178.1:0-1934 GCA_963990215.1 uncultured Flavobacteriales bacterium
GATTCCTCTACGTCTCGTGGGCTCGGAGATGTGTATAAGAGACAGCCATATACCTACCAGCAATGGTTAATTCAGTAGTTAAACGCGGTCCTTTGGTAGAGATAGGCTCTTTTGCCACCTGCACCAAAATGCGTTTACCTCCTTCCATCACTTCATCAATCTTACCAGATTTTTCAATTTCTGGCTGTTTTTTGAAGTTTCTTAAAGAAGCTGTACTTAGTTTTTTTGACATGTTACGCTCCACAAAGTTTTGGAACGTACGAATTTTAGGACCTAAATCAAGATAGTGTAAAAAGCCATCTTTCTCATGTCCTACATCTACAAAGCAAGCGTTAAGGCCTGAGACAATCTTTTTTACTTTACCAAGGTATATATCTCCTACGGAATAGCTGCTGTCGTGCGGCTCTTTATGAAGCTCTATCAATTGCTTATCTTTCAATAATGCAATGACAACTTCATCTGGTCTTGAATCTACTAATAAATCTAATTTCACGATGATTACTCTATAAACAGTGATAGCTCCCAAAGGAGCCTAGCACTGTAAAAATTAAAGAATGGAAAGTATTCAGTGCAGGCCTGGCTGCACAAGAGATTACTTTTTCTTATGTCTATTCTTTCTCAAACGCTTCTTACGCTTGTGAGTAGCCATTTTGTGTCTTTTTCTCTTTTTTCCGTTAGGCATAACGTTAAAATTTTTATTCTTTAAATATCTTTTTACTGCTAGGCAGTTTATTTTACAGCAACACTTTCCTTTACTTGCTCAACAAAAACTTTTGCTGGCTTAAATGCAGGAATGTTATGCGCAGGGATAATAATTGTTGTGTTTTTCGAGATATTTCTACCCGTCTTCTCGGCTCTCTCTTTGACGATAAATGAACCGAAACCTCTTAAATAAACATTCTCGTCCTTACTCAACGAATCTTTCACCTCTTTCATGAATGCCTCTACTACGGCTTGAACATCTACTTTTTCTACACCAATCTTCTCTGAAATAGAAGCTACAATCTCTGCTTTAGTCATTGTTTTTTATTTGCTTTAATCGTTAAAAATCAACACTTTTCGTGTTAAGGGCGCAAATATATCAACTTTTTATAGAAACTAATAACGCTATTTAGTTTTATTTTTGTAACTCCTAATATTTTTAGAGAGTTATTTTTCAGCAACTTATGACTTTTTCAGCACAGATTATTTCTTGGTATAAGCAACACAAGCGTGATTTACCTTGGAGAGGAATTAAAGATCCATACAAAATTTGGTTGTCCGAAATCATTTTACAACAAACTCGTATAGAGCAGGGAACTCCTTATTACAATCGTTTTATTGAACAATATCCCTCCATTCAAAATTTAGCGAAAGCACAAGAAGAAGAGGTCTTAAAACTCTGGCAAGGACTAGGGTATTACTCGAGAGCTAGAAACTTATACTTTGCAGCAAAACAAGTGATGCAAGAGTTTGACGGAAAATTCCCAAGCACACACAAAGATATTATGTCTCTAAAAGGAGTTGGAGAGTATACTGCGGCAGCTATTGCGTCATTTGCATATGATTTACCTCATGCAGTCGTAGATGGCAATGTATACCGATTACTTGCTCGTTATTTTGGGATTCACACACCCATAAACTCCACAGAAGGTAAGAAAATTTTCTTTTCACTAGCCAATGAACTATTAGATAAGCAAAGTGCTAGCGATTATAATCAAGGAATTATGGAGTTTGGATCGCAACAATGCAAACCTGTCAATCCAGATTGCAACATTTGTCCTTTACAAGAAAGTTGTGTTGCTCACCAAGAGCAATCCGTTACCGAATTACCTGTGAAGCTCAAAACCATTAAGCAAAAGAAAATCTATTTCGACTACTTCTTTATCGAATATCAAGGGAATACATATCTAAAAAAAAGAAGTAACAAAGGAATTTGGCAAAACCTATACGAC
>CAXDKI010000179.1:0-1933 GCA_963990215.1 uncultured Flavobacteriales bacterium
GACAATGTTCAGATTGGTGAAGGAACTAAAATCTGGCATTTTTCACATGTGTTGTATAATTCTATTATTGGGAATAATTGTTCTTTTGGTCAAAACTGTGTTGTTGGTCCTAATGTAGAAATAGGAAATGGTGTCAAGGTTCAAAATAATATCTCTATCTATAATGGAGTAGAGATTGAAGACGATGTGTTTTTAGGGCCCTCCATGGTTTTTACTAATGTGGTAAATCCAAGAAGTTTTATTGTTCGTAAAGAAGAATTTAAGAAAACATTACTCAAAAAAGGATGTTCCGTTGGAGCTAATGCTACAATTGTTTGCGGCATTAGTATTGGTGAGTTTGCTTTGATTGGCGCAGGCAGTGTTGTGACGAAAAGTGTGAAACCATTTGAAATGGTGTACGGTGTTCCAGCCAAGCATCAAGGATGGGTGAGTAAAGCAGGACATGCCTTACAATTCAACGAAGAAGGATTGGCTTTTGATGATTTTGACAAAACTTCATATCGTTTAGAAAATAACACTGTTACACAAATTCAATGAAAATTCCATTCATAGATTTACAAGCGCAGTATCAAGCGTATAAACCTGAGATAGATAAAGCTATTCAAAATGTATTGAATTCTTCTCAATACATTATGGGTTCAGAGGTGAAAAAATTAGAAGAAGGGTTATCTGCTTACACTGGTTCGAAACACGCTATTGCTTGCAGTAGTGGAACAGATGCTTTATTGATTGCACTTATGGCAATGGATATTCAGCCAGGAGATGAAGTGATTACTACACCCTTTACTTTTATTGCTACTACTGAGGTGGTAAGTATACTTGGTGCAGTCCCCGTTTTTGTAGATGTTGATCCGGACACACTAAACATTAATGCTGATAAAATCGAAGAGAAAATTACCGCTAAAACAAAAGCTATTATTCCTGTTTCTTTATATGGACAAGTGGCAGATATGGATGAGATCAATGCTATTGCGGTAAAACATAATTTAATTGTGATTGAAGATGGAGCCCAAAGTTTTGGAGCGAAATATAAAGATAAAAAGAGTTGTAATCTAAGTGATTTTGGCTGTACTAGCTTTTTCCCTTCTAAACCTTTAGGTTGTTATGGAGATGGCGGTGCATTATTTACCAATGATGATGATTTTGCTGAAAAATCACGAATGATTTTGGCCCACGGCTCTAAAGTTCGTTATCAGCACGAATTAGTTGGGATTAACGGTCGTATAGATGCCATACAGGCAGCTATTTTAAATGTGAAGCTGAAATACTTTGCAGAAGAAGTTCAAAAAAGAGAAGAAATAGGAGCTTTATATTTAGAACTTTTAAAAGATAAAAAGGTGTCACTTCCTGTTGTGAAAAAAGATAGAACAAGTGTTTTTGCACAGTTTACTGTCAAATCCGAACAAAGAGAAGAATTTACAGCAGCGCTTAATGCTAATGGAATACCAACAGCAATACATTATCCTAAGCCATTGCATTTGCAAAAATGTTATCAAAGCTTAGGATATAAAGAAGGTGATTTTCCAATTGCGGAAAAAGCATCGAAAGAAGTATTTTCATTACCTATGAGTCCGTTTTTGAAACAAGAAGATTTAGTGTTTGTTTGCCAAAACATTTCATGATATCACATCAATATAAATGCATTTTTATTCACATCCCTAAAACAGGGGGTACAAGTATTGAAAATGTGTTAAGGCAAGACAATTCTAAAGGGTCAGATCATCGTTTACTTCATGAGTATTCAAATTATTCAGGATTTGATAGCTATTTCAAGTTTACAATAGTGCGTAATACATATGATAGAATTTGGAGTATATACAGCTATTATTCTTCAGGAGGTAATCAACAAAAAATCCAAACATTAACCGATTACTATTATCATTATAAAAATAGAATTTTCAACTTTCCATCTGTCTCTTATACACATCTCCGC
>CAXDKI010000180.1:0-1928 GCA_963990215.1 uncultured Flavobacteriales bacterium
ACACAAGGAGTATCGTCGGCAGCGTCAGATGTGTATAAGAGACAGATTAAAGCGGCATCTAAAAAGTCATTAAGATTAGCTGAAAAACCGAATTGCATTCCTGTTCTTCCAATGAATCCATTGTTTCTAGTGTCAGAAATATCCCCTTCGAAGTTGAATTGACCTAAACCAAACAAGACCTTTGGCTGTAGTTTGTTGCCGTGTTTATGTGGTCTGTCAAAATTAGTGGAATCCTGGTATTTGTAGTTATTGTATTGTATTTCAGGGATTTGAGCGTAAGTGAAGGTGCTTGCAATAAAAGACAAAAGCATCGTGACAGCATATTTTTTCATCGAAAAAAAAATTGTGTTTATACGATTGTAAAGCTAATAATTTTTCGGTAATGATTAGAAGTTGGGTTTGAGTAAATATTTGCTGTAAAAATCGTCAATGTGAGCTACTGCGTCTTCGGCAGTATCTACTACAGTAAATAAGTCTAGATCTTCAGGGCTAATATTCTTTTCTTTTACAAGCATTACCTTTTTAATCCAATCAATGAGGCCACTCCAAAAATTACTTCCAACTAAGACGATAGGAAACCTTTCAATTTTTTGAGTTTGTATAAGTGTTAATGCTTCAAAAAGCTCGTCAAGTGTTCCAACACCACCCGGCATCACAATAAATCCTTGAGCATATTTGATAAATATAACTTTTCGAACAAAGAAGTAATCGAAGTCAATAAGTTTATCTGTATCAATATATGGATTAGCACTTTGTTCAAAAGGGAGTTCTATGTTAAGTCCTACCGACTTTCCCTTTCCTTTTTGCGCTCCTTTGTTTCCGGCCTCCATAATCCCCGGTCCGCCACCAGTAATAACACCGTATCCTTTTTGTGTGAGTTGATAAGCAATCTCTTCAGCCAAAAGGTAGTATTTTTTGTCGGCTGGTGTTCTTGCAGATCCAAAGATTGATACACAAGGGCCAATCTTAGCCATTTTTTCGAATCCTTCTACAAATTCGGACATCACTTTAAATATTTGCCAATAATCGGAAATCTTTATTTCGTTCCAACTTTTCTTCTTAAATTCTTTTTTAATTTTTTTTTCGGTTTTTTTTTTCATAGGTTGTGGTTGTAAGGGTTATTTATAGCTCGTTTTTTAAAAACGCTGCAGTATAACTTTTCTTACATTTTACGACTGATTCGGGAGTTCCGTTACAAAGTAGTTTTCCACCAGCCTCACCACCTTCAGGGCCTATATCTATAATGTGATCAGCAACTTTAACAACATCTAAGTTGTGTTCTATGACTAGCACGGTGTTACCTTTGTCCACCAATCTATTAAGGACTTCTAGTAGTACTTTTACATCTTCAAAATGAAGACCGGTAGTAGGTTCGTCTAGTATATAAAAAGTTTGTCCAGTACTTTTTTTAGAAAGTTCAGAAGCTAGTTTTACTCTTTGAGCCTCACCTCCAGATAAGGTGGTAGATTGTTGACCAAGAGTAATGTATCCTAACCCAACTTCCTGTAATGTTTTAATTTTTCTAGCGATAGCAGGGATGTGTTGGAAGAAATCAACAGCTTGATTGATGGTCATGTCAAGTACATTAGAAATAGATTTTCCTTTATAGCGAACTTCTAGAGTTTCTCTATTGTATCTTTTGCCTTGACAGCTTTCGCAAGGAACATGCACATCAGGTAAAAAGTTCATTTCAATGGTGCGTAAACCAGCGCCTTGACAAGTTTCGCAACGCCCTGCTGACACATTAAAAGAAAATCTTCCTGGCTTGTAACCTCTAGTTTTGGCTTCTGGAAGGTTGGTAAATAGGTTTCTAATGTCCGAAAATACTCCTGTATATGTAGCAGGGTTAGAGCGGGGTGTTCTTCCAATTGGAGATTGATCTACCTCAATTACTTTGTCAATATGCTCTAATCCATGAATAGAAGTAT
>CAXDKI010000181.1:0-1923 GCA_963990215.1 uncultured Flavobacteriales bacterium
TATATTCCTAACGCAAAAGATACTTTGCATGTAGGGGAGGGTAGTCCGGTTATTCATATTGTGATGGCCGGTTCAAATGGTCGTCAAAATTTATATTTGAGAGAAGGCAGTGCACAACGCTTTTTAGGTTTAGATTTTTCTTTTGGAAAAATACTACCTGGGCATGTGAGTTTTACACTTCAGGACGGTGAGTTAATGATGCAGTCTCCAACAAGTGGGACTTATATGCGAATGGCTGATCAGTTAACAGGAGAGGTTCAAAAAGACAGCTTACAGCCGCTTATGTTGCGTTCATTATATCAGATAATGGGGCAAAGTGTGGTTATTCCTGCATTTTATGAAAAAGCAAAATTAGCTTATTTACCTGGAGAAAACCCAGAAGGACAAGAATTAGAAGATGCTTTGATTGTGAAAGTGACAAGCAATGGTGAAGAAAAGCAACTTACACTTTTTGGTGATAAAGGGTTCGTAAGTGTGAAGAATCAGTTTGAGCTTGGTGGTTTGTATTTCTCTTTAGCATATAGTTCAAAGCATTACAAAACACCATTTTATATTCAATTAAATGACTTTCAGTTGGAGAGGTATCCAGGCTCTAACAGCCCTTCTTCTTTTGCAAGTGAAGTCACTTTGTTAGATGGTATTTTAGTAGAAGATCACCGCATTTACATGAATAATGTTTTGGATTATCAAGGGTATCGATTTTTTCAGTCTTCCTATGATAAAGATGAACTGGGGACAGTTTTATCAGTAAACCATGATTTCTGGGGTACCTTGATTAGTTATCTTGCTTATTTCTTGATGACTCTAGGAATGATTTTAAATATGTTTTCTAAAAAGACACGCTTTGCCTTTATCAAGAAAAAATTAAAAGAGTTGAGAGTAAAAAGAGTTGTGACAATACTAGCACTTTCTTTGTTTTCTTCAATGGCTTTTGCGGATAGCAAGGTTGATTCTTTACTTCAAGCACAAGCGATTCCTGCAGAACATGCGGATGCTTTTGGAATGCTAGTAGTACAAGAAGAAGGAGGAAGGATGAAGCCCGTCAACACATTGGCTTCAGAAGTATTAAGAAAGGTTAGTCGAAAAAGTTCATTTAGAGGGTTGTCTCCAAACCAAGTGCTTTTGGGTATGGCGCAAAACCCATACTTATGGCAGCTTGCCCCAGTGATTAAAATAAACCATGATGGCTTAAGAGAACAATTAGGATTTACGGAAAAGTATAATTCGTTCCTTTCTTTTTTTAGTGATGAAGCAAAATATGTGCTCACTGAAGAAGTAGCTAAAGCCTATGCTAAAAAACCTGCCGAACGAAGTAAGTACGATAAAGAAGTAATAGCTGTGGATGAGCGTGTAAATGTGAGCTATATGGTTTATAACGGATCGTTTTTCCGCTTTTTCCCTATGCCTCAAGACTCTAATAATACTTGGTATTCTGATAGTCAAACAAATATTGGTTTTACAGGGGATGATTCTTTATTTGTGTATTCTATTTTGCCTATTTACTACCAAAGTATTTATCAAGGATTAAAAGATGGTGATTTTGAGGTGGCTAATAATACACTTCACGCTATTAAAAATTATCAAGCAAAATTTGGTGCAGAGGTTCTTCCTTCAGAGTATAAATTGAAGATGGAAGTATTCTATAATGAATCAAGAGTTTTTAACCAGCTTTCGTATTTATATGCTTTGGTAGGCGTGTTGATGTTGTTTTTTCTCATAGCACAAGTTTTTAAGCATAGAGAATGGGTGGCTAAGGTTGTGCAGCTTTGTTTTTGGATTATTGTGATTGGATTTTTAGCTCATACCTTAGGATTAGCAGGCAGGTGGATTATATCAGGACATGCTCCATGGAGTAATGCGTACGAAAGTGTTATCTACATCTGTCTCTTATACACATCTCCGAGCCCACGAGACGTAGAGGAA
>CAXDKI010000182.1:0-1892 GCA_963990215.1 uncultured Flavobacteriales bacterium
TTCCTCTACGTCTCGTGGGCTCGGAGATGTGTATAAGAGACAGACACTAAAGTAGTGACGAATTAGCTCTACAAAAACAAAACCAATTACTGTTGCTAAAAATCCCGAATACTCTCTTCTTAGCACTGTTTTTAAAGAGAATGGAATTGTTGAAGGTTTATACAATTTAAGATTAGGTAAAAATGCTGGTAAGCTACTTGCCCAATTCACATACTTTTCTCCAAATTTACGCTCTAAAAATCGTTCTTCAGCATACATGATGCGTTCATAATAAATCCAATACAACAGGCTAACAACGACAATTAAATAAGGGTTGTAAGTAAACACTACAATGCCTATCCAAATAAAATAGTTGCCTATATATAAAGGATGTCGGACAGTAGAGTAGATTCCTGTAGTATTCAATACAAAAGCTTTTTGTTCTTTGGTGTTACGACCTGAAGTTCCTTTGGGAGTAGTGCCTACCGTATAGGCACGAATACAAAATCCTAAAATACTTAAAATGACTGCAGAGATACAATAAACATCTTTCGAAAAATCGCTTAAAGATGCAGTATCTGTCCAATACAAAAAAGGGATTGCTAATAGAAATAACAAAACAGGGAATTGCCCTCTATATCTGAACAAAAAATTTCCCTGTTTTTCAAATTCGTTGACTAATGCCATTATTTGATCTCCAACAATTCTACATCAAAGATAAGTGTAGCGTTTGGAGAAATGATACCTCCTGCACCTTGCTTTCCATAACCTAACTCAGAAGGGATAATTAAACGAGCTTTTGCTCCTACATTTAATAACATAATACCTTCGTCCCAGCCAGGAATAACTTTACCAAGTCCTACGGGAAACACAATAGGCTCTCCTCTATCTATAGATGAATCAAAAATAGCTCCATCTGCTAAGTAACCTGTATAATTAACTGATACAAACTGGGAAGCATAAGGACTCACTCCTTCTCCTTCTTGCACCATGATATATTTTAAACCACTCTTAGTAGTAATAGTATCTTTTCCAGCTACATCAAAAGCAACAATAGGCTTTGGTGTTTCAAAAGAAATAAGCTCTACTTCAAAAATTAAGTCTGCGTTTGGAGGAATCACACCGCCGGCACCACGCTCTCCGTAAGCTAAGTCAGAAGGAATAGTTAAAATAGCCTTGTCTCCTACACTCAAAAGCGCTATACCTTCGTCCCATCCTTTAATAACTTGTTGTTCACCTAATTTAAAAGTAAATGGCTGACCTCTATCTACAGAGCTGTCAAATTTTGTTTTAGCACTATCTGTTAAAAAACCTGTATAATGTACAGTTACTTTATCTCCAGCTTGTGGCTGTTCACTCGTTCCTTTTTCGGTAATTTCATATTGCAAACCACTCTCAGTTGTAATGATGTTATTCTGCTGACATGCAGTAAATAAAAAGGCTAAAGCCAATACGATAGTTTTCATTTTAATTGTATTTATTGATTGGTAATAATGATTGATAATTTGGTAAAATAGATTTGAATTTCTCAATAGCTTCTTCCACTTTTTCTCCATAAGCACCACCAGCCGCATTGATATGACCGCCTCCATTGAAATGATCTCGAGCTAATTGATTCACGGAAAAATCTCCTTTGGAACGGAAAGATATTTTAACAATCTCTTCACGCTCCACAAAAAATGCTGCTACAGATATTCCTTCTATAGATAAGGCGTAATTTACTACTCCTTCTGTGTCTCCTTTTTTATATTTGAAACGATTTAATTCATCGGCAGTTAAACTAATAATAGCCGTTGCATACTCGGGCAATACTTCTAACTTCTCGTTGAGACAATAACCTAAAAGATTCAAGCGATTAACCGAATTATTATCTGTCTCTTATACACATCTCCGAGCCCACGAGACGTAGAGGA
>CAXDKI010000183.1:0-1892 GCA_963990215.1 uncultured Flavobacteriales bacterium
TTTTTTAGCTCTTACTTTTCTCATCTTACTGTTCGTGAACGATTTCTAATAAGGAACGAAATGCTCCAAATTTTCCTTTGTATCTTTCGGTGTGTTCTTTTTGTAATGCTGGTGAAAAATCAGTTTGATACTTTTCTAAATTAGCCAAATCTTTGCAGGTATATTGTATAGCGTATGTAATTTCATCATCAACCATCAATCGGCAAATTTTATTACTAAGGAAACAACCTGTATTCATTACATCAGGAATGTGTTTTGTTTTCATCCAATGTAGCCACTCTACGTGAATAGTTGGGTCTACTAAGCTTACAGTTACATTATAAATAATCATTGTGCTATGTTTTCGTTATCACCTCTTAATGCTCGAAATCTTTTCCTTGCTTCCGCAGTATAGATGCTACCATTATGTTCTAATAAAATTTGTTCGTACAGTATTTGTGCTTTTTCGTTATCCTTTAAATGTTCTTCAGTCAGTTTTGCCCATTGAAAAAGTGCGTCATCTGCAAGGATATCATAGCTATAGTTTTTAGCTACTTCTTGAAAGCAGCTAATAGCTTGACTATAGTTTTTAGTATGCATGGATATCTCTCCCTTCTTATAAATAACTTCATCAGAAAGGGTGTGTCCTGAAAAAGAAATTAGCAAACTGTCTAGAGTATTTGTGCTAGCCTCCCATTTTTTTTGAAACGCTAAAAACTCTGCTCTAGCATACATTTTCATAGCGTGAGCAGAAGTATCTAGTCCCATATTATCTGTAATGAGCAGGGATAAATCCATTGCATTGTTGGCAATAAGTTTGGAGGTAGATGCCTTTAGCACATCTAGCTGCGCTTGTGCCCAATCAAATTCGCCTTGAAAATAGGAGATTCTTGCTCTTCGGAATTTAGCTTCGTGTCCAATAGGATTTTCTTTAAAGTCTTTTTCTACTTGAGAATAAAGCAGAATAGCTTCCCATGGATCTCCTTGCATAAGTAAAATATCAGACAGTTCTAATTTACATTCGGCCTGTAGTTCCGCTTCTCCTATTGTTATGCTTATACATTCTTCTAGTAATGAAATTGCTTTTTCAGAGTTATGTAGGTAGAACCCCTGAAGGTGTGCGTATTCTTTTATTAAATAAGCTGTAGATATATTTATTCCTAGTTCATTGATTACATCTTGATATTCATTATCAATTTTTTCAAGGTCATTTTTAGTGTGTATACTAGTTAAAGTTTGTTCTGATTTTGCAATAACTTTCAGAATTTTTGCTTCTAAAAAGTAGCTGGGATTATCTTTTTTGATAAGATATTCATAAGCATTTATTGCTGTTTTATAGGTTTGGTTTTCATGAGCAATGATGGCTAACTCGTATATGCGATGACCGTTTTCGTTCATTCTCTTGTCAAGTGCTTTGGAATATATGAAAGCAGCATCAAATTCATCTTGTTGCATAAACAACCATACAAGCATTTCGGTTAAGTCGGTATTATTAGTTTTTTGGACTTCTTTGAGCAGTTTTTTTTTGAGGATATCAAAATTATCCCTGTTTCCTTTTGTTCTCCCAAGTGTGTTTTGAAGTGTATTTTGTACAGACTGTCGTTTGCTAGGCTCTTCTATTACAAGCAAGATGAATTCATCAACCATCAATTCTGTCTCGCCAAGATTTCTGTAAATGTTTGCGATTTGAAATCGGAAATTGTATTGAGGATTAACCTCTTGACCTTTTTTGTATGCTTTTAAAGCCCATTCGTGCTCGCCTCTATATGTAAAAGAAGAGGCTAAAGCATTAACTTGATTGTATTGTCCTGGAAGTAAAGAGTTGGTTGTTTTTTGGAATTGTTTCTCTGCTTTTTTCACAAGATTATTGCTGTCTCTTATACACATCTCCGAGCCCACGAGACGTAGAGGAA
>CAXDKI010000184.1:0-1873 GCA_963990215.1 uncultured Flavobacteriales bacterium
ATGCTTATATTGATTCATTATCCGATTTCAGAAACACGAACACTACATTGGTAAACACTCAAAATGAGCTTCAAGAAATCAAAAAAATATTGAGCTTAGAGAAAGTGCAAGTGATGAGTCTTCTAAATGAAAAGCAAGTTTTAACAGTTCAATTAAACGAACAGAAAAAAATCGCTGGTCAATTCGCAGAATCTTATCGATTAGAAGTTCATAAAAACAGACAGCTAAAAAAAGAAATTACATTCAATCAGAGCGATGTAAGCGTATCAAAAAACACAAAATCTAACACTATTTACAGAGTGCAAATCGGAACATTTAATCAGGAAATGGAATTTAATGGGATTAATGATGTGACTTCTATTCCTACCCAAAATGGAGATTACATTTATATTACTGGAAAGTTTGATAGTTACTCTGAAGCAAAAGTTCGTTTAATAAAGGTTGTAGAACTAGGTTTTAAAGACGCATATATTGTGAAGTTTTAATCATGTCAATACATAAAAAAACATATAAGAAAGTTACTACCAACTCCTTGCAGGAGATGAAGCAAAATGGAGAGAAAATATCCATGTTAACAGCTTACGATTACACGCTAGCAAAAATTGTAGATGAAGGTGGTGTTGATGTAATTTTAGTGGGTGATTCAGCATCCAATGTAATGGCTGGGCACGAAACCACACTGCCAATCACACTAGATCAAATGATTTACCATGCAGCCTCCGTTGTAAGAGCTGTCGATAGAGCTTTGATTGTAGCAGATATGCCTTTCGGTACTTATCAAGGAAACTCGAAAGAAGCGCTCAACTCTGCCATCCGCATCATGAAAGAAGCTGGTGCGCACTCTGTTAAACTTGAAGGTGGTGCAGAAATTCTTGAATCTATAGAGAGAATTCTCACAGCAGGCATTCCTGTCATGGGACATTTAGGACTTACCCCTCAATCAATTTACAAGTTTGGAACTTATAATGTTCGAGCAAAACAAGAGGAAGAAGCTACTAAACTATTAGAGGATGCTAAACTATTAGAACAAACTGGATGTTTTGCTATTGTACTTGAAAAAGTGCCTGCTTCACTAGCTCAAAAAGTAGCAGAATCTATCAATATTCCGGTAATTGGAATTGGTGCAGGATGTAGTGTAGATGGTCAGGTTTTAGTACTTCATGACATGATAGGAATGACATATAAATTTAGTCCTCGTTTCTTAAGAAGATACCTCAATCTATTTGAAGATATTAAGAATGCAGTTGGACAGTATGTTTCAGATGTAAAATCCATAGACTTCCCTAACGAAAAAGAGCAGTACTAATGTTGGAAGTCCTGTATGAGGATAATCATATTATTGCGGTTAACAAAAAGCCTTCAGATATCGTTCAGGGCGATAAAACAGGAGATCGACCTCTTGGTGAGTTCGTTAAAGATTATATCAGGAAAAAATACAATAAACCTGGAGAAGTGTTTTTAGGCGTTGTTCACCGATTAGACAGACCTGTTAGTGGTGTTATCCTCTTTGCAAGAACAAGCAAGGCTTTATCAAGGCTAAATGAACTTTTTAAAAACAAGCAAGTTCAAAAAACCTATTGGGCAGTGGTTAAAAACAAGCCTAACCCAACAAAAGATATCTTAGTTCATTACCTCAAGAAAAATCAACTAAAGAATAAGTCCACTGCTTTTAATAGAGAAGAAAATGGCTACTTAAAATCTGAACTAAACTATAAACTCATTAAATCTTTAGATAATTATCACTTGTTAGAAGTATTGCCAAAAACAGGAAGACATCATCAAATTCGAGTACAACTTTCCAAAATTGGAAGTTTTATAAAAGGGGATATAAAGTATGGAGCTGATCGAACAAATAAAGATGCAAGTATTCATC
>CAXDKI010000185.1:0-1868 GCA_963990215.1 uncultured Flavobacteriales bacterium
GAGATTCCTCTACGTCTCGTGGGCTCGGAGATGTGTATAAGAGACAGAGCTTTTAGTATGCCAATTAGTTGTGTGCGTTCTAAGATTAAAATCAATAAAGCTGTTATCATGTTGATAGCCGCAACAATAATCATTAAGATTATGATAACTTGCGCATTCAAGTTTTGTAAGTTGAGCCAATCGAAGATTTGAGGATGTAACTCTTGAATGTTTTGAGCATTTAAATCAAACCCTAACTGTTGGTAAACTTGCTCTGTTACGGCATCGATATCATCAAAATTTGCAATACTAACCTCAAGCCCTCCACTTTCGTTTGTTTCCCATTCATTTAGTTTTTGAATGTGGTGAATGTCTGCCACCACTATTAACTCGTCTAACTCCGAAAATCCTGTTTCGTAAATTCCACCAATCTCAAATGTTCTTGCTCGTGGTGGATTTTGCACGAAATACATAACCATTTGATCATCTACTTGCAATTGCAACTGTTTGGCAAGTTTATTGGAGATTAGGATTTTATTGGAAGTTAGTGTGTCATTGTATTGTGTAACACTTCCTGCTTTTAAGTTAGTGTTAAAAAAAGAAGTATTGAAATCACTACCTACTCCTTTTAGAATAACACCTTGAATTTCTTCTTTTGTTTTGATTATTCCTGCTTTTGTAGCAAAAATCTGTATATGTGTGATGTCATCAATTCCTTCTAATGAAGTTTTCAAGGAGTCTATCTTGCTGATTTTTTGCGACTCATAGGAATTTCCATCTGCAAAATGTGTGATTTGAATATGCGATCCGAAACCGATAACTTTATCCCGAATCTCTTTTTGAAAACCCGTTAATACGGCTGTAGCTAAAATCATAACAGCTACGCTCAACGCAATTGCCAAGGTGGCAATACGAATAATGGGGCGCGAAAATCGACTGCTTATTTGCTTTTTGAGTCGTTGAGCTAAAAAGTGTTCTATATTCATAATAATTATGGCTAAAATTACGCAAATAATCGCTTTATTTTTCTGTTGTTTACAATTCGCTTGTCTAGAAGCGCAGTTTAGATTGGGAGCAGAACAAACTCAATTATATCTACCTATGTTAGAAGCTCAAAAAGTGGCTGTAGTAGGCAATCAAACCTCTAGAATAGGAAATACTCATTTAGTGGATAGCTTACTTTCTTTAGGAGTTGAAGTGGTTAAGGTGTTTTCTCCAGAGCATGGTTTTAGAGGGACTGCTGATGCAGGAGTAAAAGTTTTGGATGGAATTGATGAACAAACAGGCCTACCCATAGTTTCTTTATATGGAAAAAACAAAAAGCCATCTCCACAACAGCTCGAAGATGTAGATGTTATTTTATTTGACATACAAGATGTAGGTGCGCGTTTTTACACCTATATCTCTACTTTGCATTATGTGATGGAAGCCGCTGCAGAAAATGAAGTTTCGGTGGTAGTGTTGGATAGGCCAAATCCGAATGGACATTATGTAGATGGCCCTGTTTTAGATACTGCTTTCAGATCTTTTGTTGGGATGCACCCTGTGCCTGTTGTACATGGAATGACTATTGGCGAGTATGCACAAATGATAAATGGTGAAGATTGGATTTCATCACCTTGTGACTTATTAGTGGTATCTATGATTTTTTATCAAAGACAAATATCTTATTCTTTACCCATTCAACCCTCTCCAAATCTGCCAAATGATATAGCCGTGAACCTTTATCCTTCTTTATGTTTATTTGAAGGTACAACGGTGAGTGTTGGAAGAGGTACAGAAAATCCATTTCAGCATTTCGGAGCACCCTATTTAAATAGCAGCTATATATTTACACCTGTAAGTCTGTCTCTTATACACATCTGACGCTGCCGACGATACTCCTTGTG
>CAXDKI010000186.1:0-1865 GCA_963990215.1 uncultured Flavobacteriales bacterium
CTCTATTATTCGCTTTTGCTTATTTTTGTATAATGCAAGCACCCAAACTTCCAGGCTTTTTTAAAACTACAAAGCACAGACGCTTTGAATTCAAAACACGCTACTATGACGAACAAAAAGAAAAATTAGATGAGCGCTTGAATAATGCAGAAAACGGAAGAAGCAACATACGTTTAAATAATAATTGGGGCCCTGCTAAGCGTGTCTCTGCTAACAAAACAGCTAACAAAATGGTATTTATCATTTTTATAGCATTATGCGCTCTGAGTTACTTAATTTTGAAATTCTAGAGAAAATTGGATATTATACAAATACTGCCCGACCACGTAGCCAATCAGATAGCTGCCGGAGAAGTGATACAACGCCCCGCCTCTGCTGTAAAAGAGATGCTAGAAAACGCTATTGATTCTGGATCAGACAACATTCAACTAATCATTAAAGATGCTGGAAAAACCCTTATTCAAGTGGTAGATAATGGCTGTGGTATGAGCGAAACAGATGCACGCATGAGTTTTGAACGACACGCTACTTCTAAAATCAAGGATGCCAATGATCTGTTTGCTATTAGAACAATGGGTTTTAGAGGTGAAGCAATGGCCTCTATGGCTGCGATAGCACATATAGAGTTGAAAACAAATACTCATTCAGAGAGGGTAGGCACACGCATCATTATAGAAGGAAGCGAAATTAAAGAACAAGAAAACTGCGCTGCAGCAAACGGAACTTCTATTGCTATTAAAAATCTCTTTTACAATGTTCCAGCTAGAAGAAAATTCTTGAAATCAAATCAGGTGGAACTAAAACACATCATAGAAGAATTTCAACGCGTTGCGCTTGCTCATCCAGAAATGAATTTGAGCATGCACCACAACAACAACGAACTTTTTCACCTGCAACAATCTTCTCTTAGACAACGCATCGTTGCTGTGTTTGGCAACAAGTACAACGAAAAGATTGTACCTGTAGAAGAAGAAACTAATTTGGTAACAATTAGCGGCTTTGTAGGAAAGCCAGAATTTGCTAGAAAGACTAGAGGAGAGCAATACTTCTTTGTCAATAAAAGATTTATCAAAAGCGGTTATTTACATCATGCTGTAAATGCTGCTTTTAAAGAACTGATTCCTAATGGATTCCACCCTTCATACTTCTTGTTTTTTAATGTAGACCCTCAGCTTATTGATGTCAATATTCACCCTACTAAAACAGAGATAAAGTTTGAAGATGAAAAGGCCATTTATGCTATTATTCGCTCTTGTGTAAAACGCGCTTTAGGACAACACAATATTGCCCCTTCATTGGATTTTGAAAGAGACCCATCTTTCGATAATATTCAATTTAGCAACAAAGAAGTAAAGCCGCTAACCATTAAAGTGGACACTTCTTACAACCCCTTTGAAAAAGGAAGCGCTAAAAAACAAGCGAAAACAGAAAACTGGGAAGCGCTGTTCGAGAACATTCCTTCTCTAAACACACAACCTAAACAGGTAATAATAGAACAAGAATGGGAAGAAAGCAGCTTGCAAAAGGCCAGCTTCCAATTACATCAACAATACATCCTCTCTCCAATAAAGTCGGGCTTGATGATTATTCATCAACAAAGAGCGCACGAACGCATCTTGTATGAGCAATTTTTAAACTTAGGAGATAATCAAGCCAATTGCCAACAATTATTGTTTCCGCAAACCGTTGAGCTAAGTACTACCGATATGGCTTTAATGGAAGGAATGAAGGAAGAAGTACAAAAATTAGGTTTTGCCTGGAAAAAAATGGGTAGTAACAAAATTGCTATTCAAGGTATCCCTGGGGATGGAACGAAAGAAAATGCACAACACCTTTTTGAGGACTTACTAGAGCAATATAAGAAT
>CAXDKI010000187.1:0-1854 GCA_963990215.1 uncultured Flavobacteriales bacterium
ATAAGAGACAGGCAGGAGCTAATCCTATGGATTTAAAAAGAGGAATTGATAAAGCTGTTACAGTAGTGGTAGAAAGCTTACAATCACAATCGGAAGAAGTTGGTGACAGCATTGAAAAGATCCAACAAGTTGGAGCTATCTCTTCTAACAATGATGACACTATTGGCTCACTCATTGCTGAAGCAATGGATAAAGTGAAAAAAGAAGGTGTTATCACTGTAGAGGAAGCAAAAGGAACAGACACTACTGTAGAAGTGGTGGAAGGAATGCAGTTTGACAGGGGGTACCTTTCTCCTTACTTCGTAACCAATGCTGACAAAATGGAAGCTGATTTAGAAACTCCAATGATTCTATTATACGATAAGAAGATTTCTAACATGAAAGATTTACTTCCAGTTTTAGAACCAGTAGCGCAATCGGGTAAGCCATTATTGATTATTGCAGAAGATGTAGATGGTGAAGCATTAGCTACTTTGGTAGTGAACAAAATGCGTGGTGCCTTAAAAATCGCTGCTGTAAAAGCACCAGGTTTTGGCGATAGAAGAAAAGCAATGCTAGAGGATATTGCTATCTTAACAGGCGGAACAGTTATTTCAGAAGAAAGAGGTTTTAAACTAGAGAATGCTTCTTTAGAAATGTTAGGTACTGCAGAGAAAGTAACCATTAACAAAGACAATACAACCATTGTAAATGGTGCAGGATTAAAAGACAACATCACAGCTCGTATTAACCAGATTAAAGCACAAATCGAAAGCACTACTTCTGATTACGATAGAGAAAAACTTCAAGAGCGTTTGGCTAAATTAGCCGGTGGTGTAGCTGTACTATATGTAGGTGCTGCTTCTGAAATAGAGATGAAAGAGAAGAAAGACCGTGTTGATGATGCCTTACATGCTACGCGTGCTGCAGTAGAGGAAGGGATTATCCCAGGTGGTGGCGTTGCACTTGTTAGAGCTTGTGAAAAATTAGAAGGACTAACTGGTGATAATGCTGATGAAACTACAGGCATCCAAATTGTAACAAGAGCTATTGAAGAACCATTAAGACAAATTGTAGCCAATGCCGGAAACGAAGGATCTGTAATTGTTGCGAAGGTGAAAGAAGGAAAAGCTGATTTCGGTTACAATGCCAAGAAAGAAGTTTTTGAAAACATGTTGAAAGCAGGAATTATTGATCCAACAAAAGTAACGCGTGTTGCTTTAGAAAACGCAGCCTCTGTTGCAGGCATGCTTTTAACCACAGAATGTGTATTAGCAGACATACCTGAAGAAACACCAGCTATGCCTCCGATGGGAGGCGGCGGTATGCCAGGAATGATGTAGAAAATAATGCTTATAGTTTAAAAAAACCCGCTTATTAAGCGGGTTTTTTTATGACACTAATCTATTAGAGATGCATCGTACTCTGCATCTCCCCAAGCCAAAATAGGCCAGAAAACAAAGCCTAATAAAAGTAACCCTACAGTAAAGCCTTCAGATTTACCAAATGCTTTAGCCATTCTATTTGTTGCCCAAATAGACCACACTAATCCAACGTATGGAATACACATCAATAGCATCCACCACCAAGGTTTTTTAGCAATTCTACACATAATTATCACGTTGTAAAATGGGACCAATATTGCCCAACCTGGTTGCCCTGCTTTTTCAAACACTTTCCAAAATGCCGCAATAAAAAAACCTAATACAGCTAGATAAATAAAAATAATAACTCCAACTTCCATATAATATATTAATAAGATTATGCTTACTCTAAAATTGGTTTTCAGCTACCCCAAAAAAAAGAATACTCTAACGCATCACAACTGCCTGTCTCTTATACACATCTGACGCTGCCGACGATACTCCTTGTGTA
>CAXDKI010000188.1:0-1854 GCA_963990215.1 uncultured Flavobacteriales bacterium
GTTCAAGTCCCGCCCTGGGTACTTTTACGGGAGACAGTTTTTTAACTGTCTCCCGTTTTTATTTCTTTTCCTTTTGGGTGAATTATTTAAAAATACCTCTCCACATTTTTTTTGTAGCTCCTGTTTGAGCTAGGCAATAATTACGAATGGTAGATTTTGGGCTATTATTTAGAAAAGTATTTATAGCCTCTTCAAACTCTTTGTTGTTGCTTACGCTGTTGGCTCCACCCAATTGTATCAATTTCTTTGCTTCTGGGAAATTTTGATATTTAGGGCCAAAGATAATAGGGCATCCGTAAATAGCAGCTTCTAAAATATTATGTAATCCACCACCAAAAGCACCTCCTATATATGCCACATCAGCATATTGGTAAACGCTTGCTAATAACCCAATGTTATCAATAATAAGGATTTTCACATCTTTTATATTACTTTCATTAGCTTGGCTATAAAGCAGTCCCTGTTGCTGCTTTTTTAGTTGAATAGCATACTTTAAATCGTGTGGTGCTACAATGATTTTGTAACTTGGGTTTTTTTCTAAAAGTGCAATATCTTCAGGCCAAGCACTTCCCATCACTATCAACTTATCTTTTCCTTTAAATGCTTGGATAAGCGGGAGATCTTGTTTGCATTGAGAATTTGCGTAAACTCTGTCAAATCGACTGTCACCAACTATTGTTGTCTGCTTAATCCCTAGCGATTGTAAGTGTTTCGCGGAGACCTCATCTTGCACCCAAAAATGAGTGATGCATCCTAATAGCTGCTGCATCCACTTCAAGTGTTTTTGATTAGTAGAAAATCGCCCAGCAATGATATGTGTAGGGATATTTCCACTTTGTGTGGCTTTTAATAGATTAGGCCATAGCTCGCATTTTACCAATAGGAGGTATTTTGGTTGTAAAGCAGCTACCCATTTTTTCATCCTTAGCGGGTAATCGAGCGGGAGGTAGCGAACTACATCGGCTATTCCTTTAGTTTGTGCGTGCTCATAGCCAGATGGGGAGTAGAAAGTGACTAAAATCTGTTGTTTCGGCTGTTCCTTTTTAATCTTTTCTAGCAAGGGAAGACCTTGTTCAAACTCCCCTAAAGAAGCGCAGTGCATCCAAATGGCTCCTTGTGGCAAGTTGTTAAAACTATCTTTTCTTCCGTTTATAAAAGCTTTGGCTTTGGGGTTCCATATACTAGCTATGCGAATACCTAGCTCGTAAATCCATATGCCCAAAGTGTAAAGCATTAGTTGTAGTAAAATTCTTGATTGCTGCGTTTGCTAATAGGGATGACCCAACCTATTTTGAGTCCCATCAAAAAATCGTTTCTTGTTGTGGTAATGGGACCATTAACATTGTAGTTGTAGCTTCTGCGGTTTTGGGTGAAGCCATTAGTGAGATTAAAACCTGTATAAAAATGCCCTTTCCCTTTTTCGCTCATGTGCATCCAACCAATAAATAAACTTGCGCTTAATCCGTTACTGAGCCCATCGTACATTTTCAAATAGTCGTCTTCTAAGTTGGGGACATTATTGGTTTCTACCTGAATTCTCGTTTTATGCTGCATAAAGCCCAAACCACCTAAAGCAATAAGTCCTTTGGTATTATCGATAATGGGATGGAAATAACCGCCTTTAAGCGAAAAATGCAGCCCTCTTTCAAACAGAGTAATACTTGATATTTCGCCATTATCTCCAAAGATATTTCCTCTATTGTCCATCAAATGTTCTAAGAGGTTAGTGTCTTTAATGTCGCTTCCAAAAATAAATTGAGTTCCCACTCCCCAAACAAAGTTCTTGTTGGTGATTTGCATAAAATCTAAACCGAGTCCAGAACTCATACCGTAGTTATCGGCCATGTCAAGTCC
>CAXDKI010000189.1:0-1848 GCA_963990215.1 uncultured Flavobacteriales bacterium
ACACAAGGAGTATCGTCGGCAGCGTCAGATGTGTATAAGAGACAGCTAGTAAACGAGCCGCTCCCAACTGAAAACTTTGCTTCCAAAAGATTTCTTTTTTGTTACAGATGATAAATTCCGTGCTACCACCACCAATATCCATGATAAGGTTATTACCATCACCTAAGTCGAGTGCTTGTTTTACTCCTAAATAAATGAGTTCAGCTTCTTTATCTCCATCAATGACCTCAATGTATAAACCCAGTTCTGTTTTGACTTTTGTTACAAAATCAACTCCATTACTTGCCGAACGAATAGCCGAAGTGGCAAAAGCCAAAGTGCGGTCTACTTGATATTCTTCAATGGTTTGTAAGTGTTTTTTTAGCGCTTCGAATCCTCTTTGAAAAGGAGCTTCGGCAATATATCCTTTGGTAATACCGCCTTCTCCTAGCTTTACAGCTATTTTGATTTTGAAAAGCGTAGTACTTCCTTCAACAATTAAGAGGTTGAAAGTGTTTGTTCCTAAGTCTATGATTGCTATTTTCATTAGCCTTTATAAGTCAACCATTTCCACAGTTCTTTGTAGCTTACCTTTTTGCCATACATCAGTATTCCAGTTCTATAAATTTTAGCAGCTATCCAAGTAGTGAAGATGAAGCCTGTTACCAAAATCCCCATAGAAAGTAAAAGCTCTCCTGTAGGTACTCCAAAAGGAATGCGTACCATCATAATGATAGGAGAAGTGAGAGGGATCATGGAAAACCAATAAGCCAAGCTTCCATCCGGATTATCAATGATGAACTGCATCATGATAAATGACAATACCAAAGGAATGGTAATGGGTAGCATGAATTGTTGGGTGTCGGCCTCTTGATCTACAGCAGAACCAACGGCTGCAAAAAGAGAACTATACAAAAGGTATCCACCCAAAAAGTAGAACAAGAACGAAAAGGCTAATTGTCCTAAGGGGATACCTCCAAAAGCAGTGCTTACTTGCTTCATCATCATGCCTTTTTCCATAGGTGCATCTTGAAAAGTATTGGTCACCATTTCTGGGGAGCTCAAGACAAAAACTTCTGCTAAGTTAGTGAGCACAAGAGTTAGTAACATCCATAAAACAAACTGCGTGAGTCCTACTAAAGCAACACCTATAATTTTACCCATCATCAGCTGGAAGGGCTTAACAGAAGAAATAATCACTTCAACAATACGATTGGTTTTTTCTTCAATCACTCCACGCATTACCATGGAGCCATACATGAAAATAAAGATGTAAATAAGAAAGCCAGAAACAAAACCAATACCCAAGCTTGCTTCGGCATTTCCTGTAGATTCTTCTCCTTCAGCGCCTAGAATAATAGTGTTCAGTTCAAATCGTATGTTGGCATCTTTTAAGGTTTGCGGGTCAATTCCTGCTTCAGCGAGCTTGATTTTCTCCACCTTGTTTTCAATGAGGCTTTCAATTTGACCTCTTACAGATAAGCTTACTTGCTTGTCAGAATAAATGGTTATTTTATTATTTAGCTCTTCCAAACTTTCGCTAGTAGGGATATGCACCAAGGCGTAAAATGCTTCAGAGTCTAAATTTTCTTTTTCCGTTTCAATGTTTCCTTCAACATAATGAAAGTGTGTGATTTCATCCTTAGCTTCTAAAACTGGAAGGAGATTACTTTCATCTAAAATGACAATGTTTCGCTCTTCTGTTGAGTTCATAGCTAGGTAAGTGGGAACCACCACAATCCCGGCCATTAAAAAAGGAGTGAGGAGTGTCATAATCAAGAAGCTCTTTTTACGCACTCTTGATAAGTATTCTCTTTGTATGATGAGTAAGATACTATTCATTATTCACTTGTTTTGGTAGGCACTACC
>CAXDKI010000190.1:0-1844 GCA_963990215.1 uncultured Flavobacteriales bacterium
CACAAGGAGTATCGTCGGCAGCGTCAGATGTGTATAAGAGACAGGTTCTCTACACTGCTTTAAAAAACGCATCGCTTCTGAACGAATTACTCGATTGTTAAACTGCAATTCTTTATTCATGCGCTTGATGAATTGTATGCATTGAAAATTCACATCTACAGAGGTGATTTCTTCACATCCTCTAGAAGCAAATTCGTATCCAATATTACCAGTTCCAGCAAATAGCTCTAAAAGTTTACAGTATTTAAAATCTATTCGATTATTCAAGATGTTAAACAGGCTTTCCTTGGCAAAATCGGTGGTTGGTCGCACCGGTAAATTTTTGGGCGCAATAATGTTTTTCCCCTTGTGTTTACCGCCAATTATACGCACAAGTGTTGGTGTAAAAGCGGATAGTAAAAATGTTCCGGAATCTGATTGATGACAGGGCTTAGTTGTATATTTTCATTGCGCTTGATAAAGCGAATTTTTCGGATGTATTTGTAAGCCAAATCGTATATACCTGATGGTTTGTCAACTTCTCCTAAGAGGCAGCAATCAATTTCATCAGGGTTCAATTCTAATTGTTCGCATACAAAAAGGGTGTAGTAAATAAAATCTTCAGCCGATTGATGCTTGAAGGTGTTGAAAAGCTGCAATCCTTTTTCGTTGCAAACTAAAATATCCATACTCTTCTCTTGTATGTGGATGTACAGCTGAGTGGTGTTCGATTTTTGTTGCAGAACACTATCTATTAAAGTGCTTCCGTAATGTCTAATGGTTGCCTTCGGGAAAAAAGTGTTGATGAGCTCTTGCTCTGGAACGGATATACCATACACTTGATGTGCTTCTACTTGCTGTAGTTTGTCTGAAACAGCCTCTTGATTTTCGCTTCGATAATGATTGAACTGCAGGTATTTTTGCTGTTCGTTTGTGTCAAAAATACTAGCCGGTGTCAATGTGTGTTTACTACTGGTAATATTGATGTGTGTAGAAGCATACTTTTTATTGATCCACTCATGATTTTTAAGTGTGTCCTCTAACTTTGAAAGCGCATGGTGGTAGCTTTCAATTGCTAGGATTAAATTTTCTTTTCGGATGCAAAAAGAAAATCCATTCAGACCTAACTGAATGGATAAATGATATTGTTCTGTGGCGTTTTGTTGTAAAGCCGCTAAATCAAATAAAGAGTGGGTTGTATTACTCACCCCAGTTTCCATTGATTGATGCTTCCGACATAGAGCCTACGCGTATAATTTCTTCTAAATCGATGCCTTTGTTATTGGCATCAATCCCTTTTAAGAAAGTGGCGTAAGTTGTTGACACCTCAAATACTTGAACGATTACTTTTCCTTTTTCAATGTTTCCTGCTTCAATGCTAAATTGCTCTCCTTCTGAGAAAGGAACTTCAGGTAAAGTGTTTAAATCAAAAGTAAAACGCTCGTCACGAGTGTTTAAGTATTCTGCGCTAAAAATGCTTTCACCTGCAGACATAAAAACAGTATCTCTACTAATGATACCGGCTTCTAAAGCTTGCTCTTCTGATAATGAATCTGGCGTTTCTCCAATTGCCTTAATCAAAGCAATAGATTCGTTATTAACGAAATCCAACAAAGAGTTGAAATTGTCAGCGTACACTCTGTATTTTTCTTTGTAAGCAACTTGTGCTGTGCGGATGTCTTTTAAACTTTGCACAACTGCCGATTTTCTATAGTTGGATTCTTCTTGAAATTCTTTTAAGCTAATAGGGCTTCTGTACACAAACCAAGCCAAAATGATAATTACTGGCCAAAGAATTAAACGAATAGTCTTTTGATTCATCTTTATCAGATGATTTGACATTTGTATTTACGAAATAAAGGGAG
>CAXDKI010000191.1:0-1843 GCA_963990215.1 uncultured Flavobacteriales bacterium
ACAAGGAGTATCGTCGGCAGCGTCAGATGTGTATAAGAGACAGGTATTATTATGCTTAGGTATAACCGTTCAATTACTCATTGGCGAATCCCTTTTAGGTTGGGATGTTGTAGGAAACATCTCACAATCTATTGGCAAGATGGGGCAAAGTAACTTTATAGGTGTTGCTGCCTTATTAGTGCTTTATTCTATTTATACTAAGAAGAAAGACTAATGCGCTTCTAGCCAGCTAACACCTGTTCCCATATCTACTTCTAAAGGAACGGATAGCTGAACGGCATTTTCCATTTTTTGTTGGATGATGGATTGGATGATTTCCAATTCTTCTTTATGTGCGTCAAACACTAGTTCATCATGTACTTGTAAAAGCATTTTCGACTGGAAGTCTTCTTGCTGAAAAGCTTTGTGTACATCAATCATAGCTATTTTTATAATATCGGCAGCAGAGCCTTGTATAGGCGCATTGATAGCGTTTCGCTCGGCATATCCTCTTACCACTGCATTTCTAGAATTGATATCTTTAAGTAATCGCTTACGACCCATTAAGGTTTCTACATATCCTTTTTGCCGAGCTCTTTCAACACTCAAATCCATGTATTCTTTCACCTTTGGATATTCTGCAAAATAGTTTTCTATGATCTCTTTTGCTTCTGTTCTTTTAATTCCTAGGCGCTGTGCTAGTCCGAAGGCAGAAATACCATATATGATTCCGAAGTTCACCATTTTGGCATGTGATCGTTGCTCTCTGTTTACTTCCTCCAGCGAAACTTGATATACTTTTGCGGCAGTAGCAGCATGAACATCTTCTTTGTTTTGAAAAGCAGAAAGCATACTTTCATCTTGTGATAAATGAGCCATTAAACGCAATTCAATCTGAGAGTAGTCGGCAGCAAGCAAGGTGAAGTTCTCGTTTCTAGGAACGAATGTCTTGCGTACTTCTCTTCCTTTTTCACTACGGATAGGAATGTTTTGCAGGTTTGGATTGATAGAGCTTAAACGACCTGTTGCAGCTACAGCCTGTTGATAGGTAGTATGTATCCTCTCTTCTTTTTCAGAAGCTAGCTCAGGCAAGGAGTCCACATAGGTCGATTTTAATTTTAGCAGTTGTCTAAACTCCAGAATATTATCAATGATTTCGTGCTTGCCTTTCAGCTTCAATAAGGTTTCTTCAGAGGTAGAGTATTGCCCTGTTTTAGTTTTTTTAGGCTTGTCTACTAATTTTAGATGTTCAAAAAGAACTTGTCCCAACTGTTTAGGAGAGGCTAAATTAAATGTTGTTCCTGCTATGGTTTGCACGTCTTCATTCAGCTCTAAAATGCGACTTTCTAACTCTTTAGAAAAATCGTTTAGTGCATCAATATCAATACGAATACCTTCTAGTTCCATAGCGGATAACACAGGGATAAGGGGTAGTTCAATATCGTTGAACAACTTTTCTAGATGTGTTCCTTTTAATTTTTTAGCAAACAACTGTTTCAGCTGCCAAGTGATATCAGCATCCTCACATGCGTACTCACACACCCTATCTAATGGGGCTTGGCGCATGCTGAGTTGGTTTTTCCCTTTTTTTCCAATGAGTGTTTCTATACTGATAGGACTGTAGTTCAAATAGTTTTGTGCCAATATATCCATATTATGTCTTTGATCGGGCTCTAAAAGGTAGTGCGCCAACATAGTGTCAAAATAAGGAGCCGAAACAAACACACCGTATTTCGCCAGAACTTTGTAGTCGTACTTAAGATTCTGGGCAATTTTTTCGATACTTTCTTTTTCAAAAAACACTTTGAACTCATCTGCAACTGTCTCTTATACACATCTGACGCTGCCGACGATACTCCTTGTG
>CAXDKI010000192.1:0-1825 GCA_963990215.1 uncultured Flavobacteriales bacterium
GCTATAAACGGATGCCTCATATCTTACTTACTTCACTATTATCCTCACAAACTACCAACAATTCTTGCATACTCTTTTGTAATGTTGGATGCACAAAATCGGGAATCAACTCCACTAATGGGAGCAATGTAAACTTTCGCAAATGTAGTCTTGGATGCGGTAAAACAAGATTCTCTGTCTCCATGACTTCATCATTTATAAAAAGTACATCAATATCTATTGTCCTTGCTCCATACCCTTGTGCTGTTCGCTTCCTACCTAAGTCAACTTCTATTTGTAAACAAGATTGTAATACCTCTTCAGCATCCTTTTCGGTATTCATTATCAAAACTTGATTTATAAAATTGTTTTCATGCTCAAAACCCCAAGGAGGAGATTTATATAAAGAAGATTGAATTTCCAACTCACCCAATCGCTCATCAATCAAACTTATCACCTGCTGAAACAACAACTGACTATCACCCAAGTTACTTCCTAATAACAAAACCGCTTTATTCATGAAGCGCTAAAATAAGCAAAGCTTTGAGCCGTTTCTCTACTGTTAATAAGTTTCGTAGTTTTGTTATTCATATAAATTTATACACATGTTAAACTTTTTGAAAAGTATTTTATCGACTGTTTTAGGAATGGTAATTGGCTTCTTTTTAATTCTATTGATTGGAGTTGGAATAATTGCAGCTGTATCAGCAGGAGAAGGAGAAACCATTTTAGAAGAAAATTCGGTATTAAAAATAACACTAAGCGACCCTATTATTGACAGAGGAAGTGACAACCCGATAGATTTTGATATACTAAGCATGGAAAGTAAAAACAAAATGGGCTTAACGGACATTCTTGAAAGTATTGAAAAAGCTAAAATAGATGATCGAATAAAAGGGATTTACATGAATGTGGAGGCACCAAACGCAAGCATGGCTAGCTTAGAAGAAATTCGTGAAAAACTGTTGGAATTTAAAACTGAGACAGATAAATTCATTATTGCGTACAGCGAAATTTATTCGCAAAAAGCATACTACATGGCCTCAGTAGCGGATGAAGTTTACCTACATCCAGAGGGTGTTTTAGAACTTGTAGGATTGGCCTACCAAGGAATGTTTTACAAAGGTGCTTTGGGAAAGCTAGATATTGAGCCACAAATTATTCGTCACGGAAAATTTAAAGCTGCAGTAGAGCCTTATATACTCGAGAAAATGAGCAATGAAAACAGAGAGCAAATCAGTAAGTTTTTGAACTCTATTTGGAGTAATATGTTGGCTGATATTTCAAAAAGTAGAAATATCAGTACAGATGATTTATTTCAAATAGTACAGCAACTAAAAATACGAAAAGCAAGTGACGCTGTTATGCTTGAATTAGCTGATGCTACCCTATATAAAGATCAAGTATTGGACTCTTTACGCCAAAAACTAAACATAGAAGCAGGTGTTGATATTGAAGCAATTGGATTAGCAGCATATAAAAACACCAAATCAGAAGGAAATAAAAAATACAGCAAAGATAAAGTAGCTTTAGTTTATGCTTATGGCGGAATTAGTGGTGGCGAAGGTGATGATGAAAACATAGGGTCTGAACGAATTTCTAGAGCAATTCGCGATGCACGAACAGACGAAAAAGTTAAAGCTATTGTTTTACGCGTCAATTCTCCTGGAGGAAGCGCCTTAGCTTCAGAAACTATCTTAAGAGAAATGATTTTGGCAAAAGCAGAAAAACCAATTGTAGTTTCTATGGGAGATGTTGCTGCTTCAGGAGGTTACTACATTGCTTGTCATGCCGATACGATAGTAGCAAACTCAACAACCATCACTGGTTCTATAGGAGTATTTGG
>CAXDKI010000193.1:0-1807 GCA_963990215.1 uncultured Flavobacteriales bacterium
GTTTGTTAGAGTGTCTTAAGGCCCTAAAAGGAATTAAAGGAATTAGCATCATCAAACTAGATGAAAAAGATGTGATTCGTCATGAATTAGTAAAGAAAATAATCAAAGCTTATAAAGATAAAATCGAGAACAAATGAGTAATGTAATTTTAAAAACGGAATTTAATTTACCGGGACAAACGAATTTATACAAAGGTAAAGTTCGTGATGTTTATTCAGTAGGAGATACATTGGTAATGATTGCATCTGATAGAATTTCAGCATTCGATCATGTTTTACCAGAGGGTATTCCTTACAAAGGACAAGTATTAAGCCAGATTGCTGCTAAGTTTTTGGATGCTACTGCAGATATCGTTCCTAACTGGCTGGAAGCCACTCCAGACCCATCTGTTTCTGTAGGTAAGCGTTGCGAACCAATTAAAGTAGAAATGGTAATTCGTGGTTATTTAACAGGACATGCTTGGAGAGAATACCGCTCAGGTAAGCGCATGCTTTGTGGGGTTTCAATGCCTGATGGAATGGTGGAAAATCAAAAATTTGAAGAGCCAATTCTAACTCCAACAACAAAAGCAGATATTGGTCATGATGAAGATATTTCTAGAGAAGAAATTTTATCACAAGGTTTGGTTAGCGAAGCTGATTACATTTTATTAGAAAAATATACGCGTGAGTTATTCCAAAGAGGAACAGAAATAGCTGCTGAAAAAGGATTGATTTTAGTAGACACCAAGTATGAGTTTGGAAAAGATTCCAATGGAGTGATTACTTTGATTGATGAAATCCATACACCTGACTCTTCTCGTTACTTCTACATAGAAGGTTATGCAGAGAAATTAGCTGCAGGAGAGCAGCAAAAGCAGTTGTCTAAAGAGTTTGTTCGTCAATGGTTAATTGAGAATGGTTTCCAAGGAAAAGATGGACAAGAAATTCCACATATGAGTGAGGAATTTTGCACTTCTGTATCGGAGCGTTACATTGAGTTATTTGAGCACATTACTGGCGATAAATTCGTGAAAGAGGATGTGACCGATGTAATAAACAGAGTAGAAAGTAATATCTTAAACTACTTGAACAACTAATTGAAAAAAGTTGTTTTAATATCAACGAGCTTATCAGCAACCTCTAAGTCTGCTTTATTGATTCATTCAGCAGCTGAACAATTGAAAACAGCAGAGGTAATTGATTTAAGGCAGTTGTCTATTCCTTTCTGCGATGGCAGAAAGATAGAGGACTACTCTAAAGAAATTCAATTGCTTTTCAAAACAATAAAAGAGGCCGATTCTTTGGTATTTGGCTTTCCTATTTATTGTTATTCTATTTCTGGAGTTTTGAAAAACTTCATTGATATTTTTTCCCATGCAATGAATGGAAAACGCTTCGGTATTTGTGCAGCTGCAGGCTCTAAGCTATCTTACTTAGCTATTGCCGATTTACATAAAATTATGCAGTTTCAGTCCAATGCTATTGGAGTTCATCCTGCAGTAGTTGTCGATTATACCGATTTTGAAAAAGATAAGCCAAGTTTGGATATTCAAGAACGAATACAGAAAATGCTCGCTGAGCTATAAAAAAAAGAAACCGCCTTCTGACGATTTTTTATTTTCTTGTTCCAAAAATAGCAGATCCAACTCGAATCATATTACTTCCTTCATCAATAGCGATAGAATAGTCTGCACTCATGCCCATTGACAGGATTTTTAGTTTCGGATAATTTTTTTGTAGCTTCTTGTAAATAGTATTCAAAAAAGAAAATTCTTTCTTGATTTGTTCTTTGTTAGAGGTAAAGGTAGCCATTCCCATCAAACCTA
>CAXDKI010000194.1:0-1754 GCA_963990215.1 uncultured Flavobacteriales bacterium
CACAAGGAGTATCGTCGGCAGCGTCAGATGTGTATAAGAGACAGGAATATGGAGAAGCTGCTTTTTACGGACCTAAACTAGACTTCATGGTGAAGGATGCATTAGGTAGAAATTGGCAATTAGGAACTATTCAGGTAGATTACAACTTACCAGAGCGTTTTGAACTAGAGTATGTAGGTTCTGACAACCAAAGCCACCGCCCGGTAATGATACATCGAGCACCCTTTGGCTCTATGGAAAGATTTGTAGCAGTATTACTAGAACACTGCGCTGGAAACTTCCCGCTTTGGCTTACACCTGAGCAAGCTATCATATTGCCTATCAGTGAAAAATATCACGATTACGCAGAAAAGGTTTTAAATCTGCTAAATAATTCCGATATTCGCGCCCTCGTTGACGAGCGTGCTGAAAAGGCCAGTCGCAAGATTAGAGACGCTGAAGTAAGCAAGGTGCCTTACATGCTCATTGTAGGAGAAAAAGAGGCAAACGAAGAAACAGTGTCTGTAAGAAAGCATGGAGGTGAGGATTTAGGCAGTGTAAAATTGGAAGATTTTGTGCAGCTCATCACAAAAGAAGTAGAGTCGTTAACGACATTTGAATAAGTAATCAATAGTTTACAACTATCGCAATAAGAAGACGAAGAAAGCACACAGGAAGAAGGAGACCGGAAGAAGCGGCTCACAAAATTAATCAACACATTACAGCACAAGATGTTCGTGTGGTTGGTGACAATGTTGAAGTAGGTGTTTACCACATTACCCAAGCCATGAAAATGGCTAAAGAGCAAGGTATTGATTTAGTTGAAATTTCACCGAAAGCCGATCCGCCAGTTTGTAAAATTATTGATTACAAAAAGTTCTTATACGACCAAAAGAAAAAGCAAAAAGCTATTAAGGCAAATGCGGTGAAAACGGTTATTAAAGAAATCCGTTTTGGTCCAAATACGGAAGAGCACGACTTGAACTTTAAAACCAAGCATGCTATCAAGTTTTTGGAAGAAGGCTCAAAAGTAAAAGCTTTTGTATTCTTTAGAGGTAGAAGTATTGTCTTTAAAGATCAGGGTGAAATTTTGTTACTAAAATTTGCTCAGGCCGTAGAAAAATATGGCGTTGTAGAACAGATGCCAAAATTAGAAGGAAAGCGAATGACAATGTTTATCGCTCCTAAAAAGAAAAAGTAAATCATTAAATAAGCGAGATAATGCCAAAGATGAAAACTAAATCCAGTGCGAAGAAGCGTTTTAAGCTTACCGGTACTGGTAAAATCAAAAGAAAGCATGCTTTTAAAAGTCATATCTTAACAAAGAAAGATACTAAGCAAAAGCGTAACTTAACAAAAACAGGATTAGTGCACGAATCTGATGTAGCAAACATCAAGCAACAATTATGTATCTAATTTAATATTTTTTTTAACCAGGTTTTTAGCTCATCAAGCTCTCCTACGTGGAGGCGCTACCAACCAAAAACAACAAATTATGCCAAGATCAGTAAATGCTGTAGCAGCAAAGGCTAGAAGAAAAAAGGTGCTTAAGGCAGCTAAAGGTTATTTCGGCCGTAGAAAAAATGTACATACTGTAGCAAAGAATGCAGTAGAAAAAGCAATGCAGTACGCCTATATTGGGCGTAAGCAAAAGAAAAGAAACTTCCGTTCTTTGTGGATTCAGCGTATCAACGCAGGTGCAAGGGAGCACGGAATGTCTTACTCTACCTTCTGTCTCTTATACACATCTCCGAGCCCACGAGACGTAGAGGAAT
>CAXDKI010000195.1:0-1733 GCA_963990215.1 uncultured Flavobacteriales bacterium
AAAACAGAAATTGGACTACAAAACCTAGCTGTTCTCATAAAGGAAAACAAAATCAACAAAGAGGTGAAGTTATATGTCTACTACCTTCTTTGCAAACCAACTTTATTTATGACCATTTTTATGTTTAAGAAACTTAAAAAATGGAGCAAGAAGAAGTTGATAAAAGGCAGCGACTCATTACTTATTTTTGATCTTTTCAAACTAAGCTACCTCCTCACTTCAAAAGAGGAGCAATAAGATTTCGCAACACCTTTTGTTCCTTTTCCCAACAAAGCTGCTCTTGCGCTTTTTGGTATTTTTTTGAGTTTATAACAGTCATTTTTTTAATCTGTTTGGCTAAAGATTGAGGCAATCTTTCCTGTAAAATTTCTCCCACACCGTACTCTTCTACAATACGCCTAACCTCTATCAAATCTGAAGCAATAAAAGGTAAGTCCGCATGAATGTAATCGAATAACTTATTTGGAAGAGCATACTCAAAGCTTTTACCTAAAGGCTCTTCTAAAAGCAGACCTACAGTAGCTTGCCCTGTATATTTCGCAAGCTGCTTATAAGGGACACGGCCAACAAACTCTACTTGTTGCTCTACTCCTTTTACTTCAGCCAATTCTTTCAACTCATTCAAACCTTGTCCAGCTCCTACAACTAGCAGATTATAGTCATTTAAATACACTAAGGATTCAATGGCTAACTCCAAACCTCTACCTGGATTTATAGTGCCTTGATAAATCAATGTTTTTTGCTTTTTATCTTGCACCATTTTTGCTTTTCGGAAAGGTACATTTCTGACCACCTCCATCTTCAATCCGTATTTCTTTTGATAATAATTAGCTATAGATTGACAAACCGTATAACTATGCTGTAGTTTAGGAAGAAGGATACGCTCCAATTTTTTCCAAATAGATTTTACAAACGGTCTATTCTGCAATTCTGGAGCTTCTGGAAAAAGTTCGTGACTATCGTAAATTAACACACTTCTCTTTAACCTGGAAGCTAAATAATTAGGTAGTAATGTGTCTAAATCATTACTCAACAAAAAAGTGTGTTTCTTGAAGAGTAAAAAGAAAAATAAGCGGAAATTAAATTCTGCATAAAAAAGAGACCCGCTGTTAAACAATAATTTTATTCGATGTGTTTTATAAGGTCGCTGCACCACTTCACTCCCTTTCAACCTCCTGCCTACCAACAATACATCCAAACCGATTTCTTGCAAAGTAGTACACACTTTATGTACGCGCTGATCGGACACCAAATCGTTGGTAACAGAAACAATTATTCTTGCATTCATCTTACTAACGAAAATACACAAAATACAACGGGTAATGCCAAGAAGTATTTTTTAACTTTGAGCACATGATTTTTCAAGAAAAACAATCATTAAAAGCATATAACACCTTTGGATTAGATTGCAAGGCGAATCTTTTTGCAGCTTTCCAATCAGAGGAAGAATTGAAAAAATTAATTCCAAAAGTAAAAGAACCATTATTGGTTTTAGGTGGTGGCAGTAACATCTTGCTTACACAAGATTTTGAAGGGACTGTTCTTAAAAATGAAATTCAAGGCATTAAAATCGTAAAAGAAAATGAAGATCATACCATTGTAAAAGTAGGTGGCGGTGAGGTATGGCACGATTTTGTGATGTGGAGTATTGAAAATAAGTTAGGAGGTATTGAAAACCTTTCTTTAATTCCTGTCTCTTATACACATCTCCGAGCCCACGAGACGTAGAGGAA
>CAXDKI010000196.1:0-1715 GCA_963990215.1 uncultured Flavobacteriales bacterium
GAAGTATTGTATTTGCTTGATCAAAAACATACAGGAGAAGTTCAATTACACTGTGTCAATATCACTCAATCGAAGTACAGATTCTCATATTCTCAAGAAAATGAGACAGCTCCACTAAGCGATCCACTTGACTATCTATACGAGCCCAATGCAAGTATTTTAAAAGCCGGTGCTTTTAATAGTATTGCCAATGATTTTAAACTTCGAAAACTACACCCGAATAGCCATTTATACACTTCTCATAGTTTAGTAGAAGATTTTCCTGGCCGCACCTTTAAGGTTAATGCTGTTTGCAAATACAGTAAAAAAGAACTTTTTAAACACCTTTCGGACAAAAAAGCCAATATCACTAGAAGAAATTTTCCAGCTTCAGTAGCAGAAATCCGCAAAAAAACAGGAATAAAAGAAGGTGGTGAACATTACTTATTTGCCACTACCTTACAAGATAACCAACCAAAAATATTACTTTGTTTTAAAATTTAGAAAAGTAAATCTTGGTCTATTTCTATGTCAATTAAAAACTGGAGTGAATCTTGCATGTCGTTATGCAACACTCTATCATCATTAACGAAAGTTACATCTTTTCTGTAGGTATCTAAAAGCGTTTCAATAAAATCGGAAGAAGCACCCTTTCTAAACGCCATAGCTTGAGCCGCATTCATCAACTCTATCGATAAGATACGCTCTACATTCTCCACTACTTGATACAATTTTGTTGCAGCATTAGCTCCCATACTTACATGATCTTCTTGCCCATTAGAAGAAACAATACTATCAACTGATGCAGGAGTACATAACTGTTTGTTTTGACTAACAATGCTTGCTGCAGTATATTGAGGGATCATAAAACCAGAATTCAAACCCGGTTTTGCTACTAAATAAGGAGGTAATCCTCTTTGTCCAGAAACCAACAAATATGTTCTTCTTTCAGATATGTTTCCTAATTCTGCTAAAGCAATCGCTAAGTGATCTAAAGCCAAAGCCAATGGCTGTCCGTGAAAATTTCCTGCAGAAATCACCTTATCCTCTCCTACTATTACATTTGGATTATCTGTTACTGAATTAGCTTCTGTAACGATGATTTTACAAGCATAATCTATTGCATCCTTAGAAGCACCATGCACTTGAGGCATGCAGCGAAATGAATATGGATCTTGTACATGCAATTTCTCGTTTTCAATAAGCTGACTTCCTGCCAACATCTCACGGATATTAGCTGCAGTTTTCAATTGCCCTTTATGAGGTCTAAGCATGTGTACTAATTCATCAAAAGGGTCTATTCTTCCATCAAAAGCTTCTAAAGACATAGAGCCAATAGAATCCGCTAAGTAAGAAAGTTTGTATGCTTTAAAAATAGACCATAAAGCATAAGCATTCATGAACTGCGTACCATTCAGTAACGCCAATCCTTCTTTAGATTTCAACTCTATCGGCTCCCAACTCATCTTTTCAAGCATTTCAACACTTGAAATAAGGTTGTCTCCCATCAAAACCTCTCCCATTCCTAATAATGGTAAAGAAAGGTGCGCTAAGGGAGCTAAATCACCTGATGCTCCTAAAGAACCTTGCTGATAAACAACGGGGAAAATATCGTTATTGTAAAAATCAATCAATCGATTTACAGTTTCTAGCTGTACACCAGAATTCCCATACGATAAAGACTGTATTCTGTCTCTTATACACATCTGACGCTGCCGACGATACTCCTTGTGTAG
>CAXDKI010000197.1:0-1696 GCA_963990215.1 uncultured Flavobacteriales bacterium
TACACAAGGAGTATCGTCGGCAGCGTCAGATGTGTATAAGAGACAGACTTCTAACGATACTATTCGAGTATACAACATCCATTTAGCCTCTAATTGGTTTAGACCAAGTGATTATTCCTTTATGCAAAGCCCTACACTAGAAACGAAAGAACTAAAAAAGAATGTACTTAGCATTGGTGAACGCTTAAAAAACTCCTTTGCCAAAAGAGCCGATCAAGTAGAGGCAATCAAAACACATGTCAATAAATCTCCTTATCCCGTTATCATTTGTGGTGATTTTAACGATACACCCAACTCTTACGCTTACCAACAACTGTCAAGTGGACTAAATGATGCTTTTGTAGAAAAAGGTGTGGGATTGGGCAGGAGCTACAATGGCAAGCCTCCTTCTTTGCGTATTGACTACATCCTATACTCTCCAAAGTTGAATATCCATTCTTTTAGCACCAAGAGTATAAAACTATCCGACCACTATCCTATAGTGGCTGGATTTAATTAATTTTCTCCACCATTTTCAGGTTCAACATATTCATCCCATTACTTTCAAAATGCTGGATGTTGGGTTGTACAAAACGAATGACCTCATCGTAATATAAAGGAACAATAGCTGCCTCATCCAATATAATTTGATCCATCTGTTGGTAAAGCGCATAACGGATGCTATCGTCAGCCTGCTGTATAGATAGCTCATAAAGCGCATCAAATTCATCATTTTTAAAATGGGTGTAGTTAGGTCCGTTTGGGCAAAAATTATGCGAGTAAAATAGTGCTAAATAGTTTTCTGCATCGGCATAATCGGCAATCCAAGAACCTCTGAAAAAATCCAATTTAGAAGTAGCTACCATTTGCCTGTGTGTTGAGGGCGGGCTCACGTCTATCTTGATATTTAAACCTATTTCCTGCAACTGATTTTGGATGTATTCGCATATATCCAAATAAGAAGAAGTGGTGCTTAAAATCAATTCCGTTCCTAATGAAATATTGGCTTCGGACAATAACGCCTTTGCCTTTTCAGGATTGTAGTCATAACCCTCCAAATCCTCCGTAAAAGAAGGTAGTCCTTTCGGCACAAACCCTTCTAATGCAGGTGTTCCAATATTGTTGCGTAGATATGTCATCATCTTTACCCTATCAAAACCGTAGTTAATTGCTTTTCTTACTGCTTTTTGCTGTGTTACGGACAGGTTTTTTTCATCCATTAAAAAACCTAAATATTCGGTATTTAAATACGGTTGTGATTGTAAATTAATTTTTCCTTGATAATTTTCTTGCAACGATCCAATTCTAGTTAACACTTCATCTTTGTAGGAAGCATCTAAACCAGAAATAAAATCCAACTCTCCTTTTAAGAAAGCTAAGAAAGCAGCTTGCTTATCTTTGATAAAACTGATAGAAACAGCATCTAATTTAGGAAATCCTTGCTCAAAATAGTCGGGATTTTTACGCATTACCAATTTCACATTATCCTTCCAGTACTGAAAACGGAAAGGACCTGTACCTACTGGCGCATCTCTAAAGCTTGTTTGAGACACCACCTCTTCGGGAACTACTGAGAAATAGGGCATGGAAAGCGATCCTAAGAATGGCGGGAAGGCTGTTTTCAGTATCATCCTTAAAGTGGAGTCGTTAAGGGCTTCATAAGATTGCACATTATTCATTACCCAAGCTCCTGGTGAAGCTACCTCAGCCTCCGGTA
>CAXDKI010000198.1:0-1683 GCA_963990215.1 uncultured Flavobacteriales bacterium
CCATTCCTCTACGTCTCGTGGGCTCGGAGATGTGTATAAGAGACAGGGGTACGCTAATTATAAAGACTCTTTTTCTGTTCTTTTTGGAATGTATGCAGCAGCAGGATTCATTTTAACATTCTTTAACATTTTACTGTATAATTTTATTGATGTAGATTTTGCACAAATGGCTAAAGAAGCCATTATTGAAAAGACTTATGAAATGATGGAAGGGTTTGGAGCTTCTGATTCTATGGTAGATGAGGCTATTTCAGATATAGAAAAACAAGATAGTTTTTCTGTGGGGACTTTAGCTAAAGGATATGTTTTCGGACTTCCTGTTTATATTATACTATCCTTAATTATTGCTGCGTTTATCAAGCGTAACAAACCAGAATTTGAAGCGTAAATGGATATTTCGTTAGTAGTTCCCTCTTTCAATGAAGCAGAATCTTTGTCAGAATTATGTGCTTGGATAGATAAAGTGATGCAAACCCATAGCTTCACCTACGAAGTTATTGTGGTAGATGACGGTAGTACCGATAATACCTGGCCTGTATTAAGAGAATTATCAGCTTCTAATAAAGCTATAAAAGGACTCAAGTTTAGAAGAAATTACGGAAAATCAGCAGCACTCAATAGAGGTTTTGAAAAAGCGCAAGGAGATGTTATCATCACAATGGATGCTGATTTGCAAGATAGCCCTGATGAGATTCCAGAATTGTATAGGATGATTGCTGAAGATGGTTTTGATATGGTTTCGGGTTGGAAACAAAAACGATACGATCCTATCACAAAAACTATTCCTACTAAACTTTATAATTGGGCGGCCCGCAAAGCATCGGGAATTTATTTACACGATTTTAATTGTGGATTGAAGGCGTATAAGAAGGCGGTGATAAAAAGTGTTGAGGTGTATGGAGAAATGCACCGCTACATTCCTATGTTAGCCAAGCGTGCAGGCTTTCCAAATATCGGTGAAAAAGTAGTAGAGCATCAAGCTAGAAAATACGGAGTGACTAAATTTGGTTTAGAGCGATTTGTGAATGGTTTTCTAGATTTAATGACCGTTACATTTTTGTCTAGGTTTGGTAAAAAACCGATGCACTTTTTTGGTGTTTTAGGAACACTAATGTTTATGCTTGGCTTCATATTGTTCACCTACATTGGAGGCACCAAACTATACTATATGTATCTTGAGGTAAAAGCGAAAAACATTGCTGAAATGAGTGGTTTTTACATAGCCTTAACTTCTATGATTATGGGGCTTCAATTATTCTTGGCAGGTTTTATTGGAGAAATGTTATCGCGTCAATCTCACGATCGTAACCTTTATCACATAGCGGAAGAGCTATAGTGGCACAATCTAAAAATATCATTCTTGGTCCAGCATTTCCATTGCGTGGTGGAATTGCCAATTTCAATAATGCACTTTGCAAGGCATTTGTATCGGAAGGAGTAGATTCTCAAATTTATTCTTTTTGCCTGCAGTATCCTTCTTTTTTGTTTCCAGGAAAAACACAATTTGAAGAAGGGGAGGCATCGCAAGAGTTTACTATCAAAACCATTATCAACTCTATCAATCCATTAAATTGGTGGAAAGTTGCTAAAGAGATTAGAAAAGAAAAACCAGATTATATCATTATCCGTTATTGGTTACCATTTATGGGGCCTTGCTTAGGAACGATTGCTCGATTAGTAAAG
>CAXDKI010000199.1:0-1679 GCA_963990215.1 uncultured Flavobacteriales bacterium
CTAATGCGCTTCCGTTTAAGGTGTGGCACAACTGATTCTTTTTATTTTCGTCTTTGTAACGTAATTTTAATCGGTTGGCTTGGTAGCTTTCAAAGTTAGAGATAGAACTTACTTCTAACCATTTTTCTTGTGCGGCTGAGTAAACCTCCATGTCGTAGGTGAGGGAAGAGGTAAAACTCATATCTCCGCCACATAATTTTAGTATGCGGAAAGGTAATTCTAAATCTCTTAATATTTCCGTCACATGCTTTATCATTACATGCAATGTTTCGTATGATTTTTCAGGAGATTGCACTTGTAAAATTTCTACTTTATCGAATTGGTGAAGCCTGTTTAATCCTCTTACATCTTTTCCATAAGAACCTGCTTCTCTTCTAAAACAAGGGGTGTAGGCTGTGTATTTGATTGGAAACTCTTCTGATTTTACAATTACATCTCTAAATATGTTAGTAAGAGGAACTTCTGCAGTAGGTATCAAATAAAAATTATCACCAGTAACATGATACATTTGCCCTTCTTTATCGGGGAGTTGTCCTGTACCAAAACCACTTTCTTCATTTACTAAGTGTGGAGGTTGCACTTCCAAGTAGCCCGCATCTGTATTTTTGTCCAAAAAGAAATTGATAAGTGCTCTTTGTAGTCTAGCCCCTTTCCCTTTATAAACAGGAAATCCTGCTCCAGCGATTTTATTTCCGAGTTCAAAATCGATTAAATCGTATTTAGTAGCTAGCTCCCAGTGAGGGAGGTTTATTTCTCCTAAGTTAGGAATTATGCCTTCTTCAGAAACAACCTCGTTATCTTTAATGCTTTTTCCAGCTGGAACTAAATCATGTGGAATGTTTGGAATTTGCACTAATAAATCTTGTAATTTTTGATTGATATTGGATTGCTGTTCTTGTAGAGATTTACTTTGCTCTTTCAAGGTAGCTGTTTGTGCTTTTGCTGAATTAGCTTTTTCTACTTCCCCATTTTTAAACAGCACGCCAATTTCCTTGGCTATCTGATTAGACTGCGCTAACACACTGTCTAATTCTGCTTGTGTGCTTTTTCGCTTGTCATCCAGTGTAATGACTTCGGTCAATATAGTTGTAGCATCAAAACCTTTTTTAGCAAGCTTTTGAATTGCTTCTTCTTTCTGTTCTCGGATATAATTCAGTTGTAACATATCTTTTCTTCTTGCTTCACAAAAATAACATTCTATTCCATAAAAAACTCCCGACTTGAAATAAGCCGGGAGTTTCTTTTAAATCTTTTTCGATATCCCTTGCTTATTCTGCAAATGGAGATACTGAAACAAATGATCGATTGTTTTTCTTTTTAGTGAAAACAACGGTTCCGTCAACTAATGCGAATAGTGTATGATCTTTACCCATTCCAACATTTTCTCCTGGATGGTGCGTTGTTCCTCTTTGACGAACAAGGATATTTCCTGCTAAGCATCCCTGACCACCGTAAATCTTAACGCCTAATCGTTTGCTTTCTGATTCTCTACCGTTTTTACTACTACCTACACCTTTCTTATGAGCCATGGTATTTAGTTTTTATAAGTTATAACCACTATTCAGCTTTTTTAGGAGCTGTTTTCTTTGCGGTCGTGTTTTTTGTTGTTGTGTTTTTTTTTGGAGGGGTGTTGGGAGCTGGTTTTGGGGTTGCGGCGGGGTTTGGCGTTGCGGGTGGGT
>CAXDKI010000200.1:0-1675 GCA_963990215.1 uncultured Flavobacteriales bacterium
ATCTAGTGTAATGCTACCATTTTGAACCTTTGTATGAAAATGAAGCACCAATACTAAAAGGGCTGAAATCACAATAATAGCTATCCCCATAATGAAGAAAAGATCACCTGATTTATTTTGCTCTTCTGACCAGTAATAAGCAAAAAAGCAGAACAAAGCCAAGACCATTCTGCGTAAAAAAGACAATTTATTGTATCCTAAATACTGCTTCTCTTCAAACTTTATTTCCTCACTCATTTTGTTGTTTTCAAAGTTTGGACAAGATATACTTTTTCCGTCTGTGCTACAAGTTTGTATCTATCGTCTAATCGATGCCCTACAACCCATACAATATCATCGTTTGAACACAAAACCCAAGTGTTTTCTTTCTCTAAGATTGACAGCTTTTCATCTACCATAAAATCACTTACTTTCTTATGTCCTTGCATCCCTAAAGGGACAAACACATCTCCTTGCTTCCACTTTCTTAATGTCAACGGAAAGAAAAGTTTACTCAAGTCAATAAAAGCCATAGATGAATCTGAGAAATCCATCGTATCGCTTCTTTTCAGAACAGAAAAGGATAAGGAAATTGGAACCACCATAGCACAAATACTTTTATCAATTTGTACAGACGCTTGCTTTTGAGTTTTATTAACAACAAGCAAAAGAGAATCTCTGTTTTTGATTAAACGATAGTACTTATTATGAACTTCCTTTCCGCTTTCGGCTTCCATTAAAGTAAATACATCTTGCCATGAAAAAGGACCATACTCTTTTAACAACTCATACATCAAGTCCTGTTTCTGAGGGTGATTCAATAATTCCTTTAAGTACAGTTCTTGATGCGTATCACTCTTTTTCCAAACGAGGGGAAATAATTGCTTTACCTCTTCCTGAAGCATTGCGTATTTTTGCTGATTGACTGATATTTCTTGCAACAATTCCTTACGAATGTTTGGATTTTCCTTTTCCATGCTTGGTAATTGCAACAAACGAATTTCATTGCGCTGATAATGAGTGGAAGTATTGGAAGCATCTTCTCTCCAACCCCATTCGTTTTGTAATAGGTAAGTCTCTATTTCTTGAGCAGAAAAACATAGTAAAGGCCGGATGATGTTTCTATTTTTTACTGGAATACCACAAAGCCCTTCCAAGCTTGCTTTTCGACTTTTCTTTAGCAAAAGTGTTTCAATATGATCATCTTGATGATGCGCTGTAGCAATCTTATCAAAACCCAATTCTTGAAACCAGGCATAACGCAAATCACGCGCTGCCATCTGTGTAGAAACACCTTTTTCTTTTGCATATTTATTGGTTTCAAAACGCTTGCTAAAAAAGGGTAATCCATAGTGATTTGCTAAACCCTTAACAAAATTTTCATCCTCATCGCTATCAACACCACGTAAAGAAAAGTTACAATGCGCAAGCGCTAAAGGATAATCTAATTGTGCAAAAAGATGCAACATGCAAACACTATCTTTCCCTCCACTAACGGTCAACAATAATCGCTCGTTAGGCTCTAACAAGTTGTATTTATCAATATGTTTTTGAAGTTTATCAAGCATCACCTAACACTTCAAACATTGCTTTTGCTTTCACCAAACACTCCTCATACTCTTGCGCTGGGATCGCTTTCGCTGTAATAGCTCCTCCCACCATGAAAGAAGCATATTTATTTTTTGCATTGTACAAA
>CAXDKI010000201.1:0-1674 GCA_963990215.1 uncultured Flavobacteriales bacterium
CATCCGAAGCATGCAAAAGAGGCAATTCAAGGATTTGAGGATGTGAAGCCGAAAAAATGAAATTGGAAAACAATCAATGGATTGGCGCACTATATTATCATGTTTCTCGGTAAATCATGAATCTATAGCAACACCGGCTTTTCCGACATCACCTACCACGCGTTCGTGATCGGAATCGTATCCTCTATGGGTGGCCAAATCAAAAGCAACTGAAAGTCCTTTTTGTCCTGCAGCTAAATTTCTCTTATAAAAAGCATTGGACTCTTCTGCAGTAGAAAATCCTGCGTATTGACGAATGGTCCAAGGACGCATTACATACATGGTAGAGTAAGGACCTCTTAAGTTAGGAGCTATACCTGCTACAAAATTAGTGTGTTCGGTTTCTTGTAAGTCAGTGCTACTATAAACAGAGTTAACTTCTATTTTTTCAGGCGTTAACCACTTTTCACTTTTTGGAGGATTTGATGTAGAGCTTGTTTCAACTTCAACTTCAAATTCTTTCAATAATTCTGCAGTTAGTGCTTCAATATAATAAGCTCCTGCTCCAGGATCTTGTACTTTGTTAAGATAGCTTTCTTCTTTTAATATATTTTGTTGATTTCTTGCAATTCTATCAGAGAAGTCGTTCGCTGCTTCATAAGAATGATTGTAAGGATAGATTAGTAATCCATCGCAGCCACCAAAAATAGCTGACATTCCTTCTGTAGTACTTCTTAATAAGTTGTTGTAAGAAAATTCTTCAGTCTTATTATTGAGTTCTGTTTGTGCAAAAATGTATGGATTTTCTTCTGTTTCCTGTTTCCATAGAATACGAAAAGCACGAAGTTTAGCAATCTCTAAAAAGTAGTTGCTGCCAACACTAAAAACAAACTGCTTTTTTTCTTGATATTTTTTTCCTTTGCTTAGTGCATTTGCAATTTGTTCTTGAGCAGTTTTTCCTTCTGCTAAAATACTGTGATAGAAAAAGCTTGGAAGATCTCCATTTTCTTTACCGTGAAAAGCACCTTTAATGGATTGTGTGTCTAATCCTCTTTTTTGAATAAGTATTTCAAAATCTTGAAGAGTAGAAGAAGAGTAGTTTCTAAAATCTACACGAATATATTGAATTAAAACATCTTTAAAAATGGTGTCTAAATCATTTGGATTATCAATACAAAGAGCTGTAGCTCCATTGGCTAAAGCTTGCAGCGCTGCTTGGTTGGCTTTAGATGGGTTAGAGCCATCAATAAGTTGATAGATATCCCAGTCTCTTGTGGAGTTAATAGGATTGCTTTGAGGGCTGTTTTCTTGATGGAATAAAGCATCTGCCTCGATTCCTTCGGTTTGAGAAACGAGCTTTTTTCTATAGTATGCACCTTTGAGGTCTGTTTGGATTTTTTCTTTCCACTCTGTTAGTGAAACAGGTGAGAACTCATTGAATAGTTTACTCATCTTCCTCTATAATTACAATCACATCTTCATTATCTTTTTTCATGAGGTACTTTTCCCTTGCAAATTTTTCTTGCGTTTTTGGATTTGTAGTAAGCTCATGTAAAGCAATGCTATCCTTTTGTATTTCGGTTTCGTAAAAGTTTTGTTTTTCTTCTAAGTATTCGATTTCTCCTTTTAATTTAGATTGTTTCACTAAGTCTGTCTCTTATACACATCTGACGCTGCCGACGATACTCCTTGTGT
>CAXDKI010000202.1:0-1616 GCA_963990215.1 uncultured Flavobacteriales bacterium
AAGAGATCCTAAATAGGTATAAGGGATTACTACGAGATTGTAAGGATAAAACCAATACAGCCGATAAGAAGATCATTCGTAAAGCATTTAAGCTAGCGGTTGAAGCGCATAAAGAAATGCGTAGAAAATCAGGCGAACCATACATTTATCATCCTATTGATGTTGCTCGGATTGCAGCCAAGGATATCGGATTGGGATGCACTTCTGTTGTTTGTGCTCTTTTGCATGATGTTGTGGAAGATACTGATTATACGCTCGAGGATATTGAGCGTATGTTTGGGAATAAGGTTGCTAGGATTATTGATGGCTTGACGAAAATTTCGGATGTATATGATCAAAATGTGTCTATGCAAGCCGAAAATTTCAGAAAAATGTTGTTGACACTTTCTGATGATGTTCGTGTTATCCTCATCAAACTAGCTGATCGTTTGCATAATATGCGAACACTTGACAGCATGCCAAAGCATAAGCAGTTAAAAATAGCTTCAGAAACACTTTACTTATACGCTCCACTTGCCCATAGATTAGGTCTTTATGCTATAAAAACAGAGCTTGAAGATTTAGGTTTAAAATTTACTAAATCGGAAGTATACAAGGCGATTTCAGAAAAGCTTGCTGAAACAAAAAGAGGACGATTAAGATACATCAGTAAATTCATAGTTCCTATTAGAGAGGAAATGGAAGGTAAAGGATTTGATTTTTCCATAAAAGGAAGACCTAAATCCATCTTCTCCATTCGAAATAAGATGCTTAAGCAAGGTGTGGAATTTGAAGAAGTTTATGACAAATTTGCTATTAGGATTATTGTTGATTCAAAACCAGAAGCTGAAAAAGCAGATTGTTGGCGTATCTATTCTATTGTAACCGACTTTTATAAACCAAACCCTGATCGATTACGAGATTGGATATCTACACCAAAATCTAATGGTTATGAAGCTTTACACACCACGGTAATGGGTCCTAATGGAAAATGGGTAGAGGTGCAAATTCGTACAGCACGAATGGACGAAATAGCCGAAAAAGGCTATGCAGCACATTGGCGATACAAACAACAAGGAGGTAAAGACACTAGTTTAGACGATTGGATAAATCGCATCCGTGAAATGTTAGAAAATCCAGATTCAAATGCGCTAGATTTTGTGGATGATTTTAAGATGAATCTTTTCACGGATGAAATTTTTGTATTTACCCCTGTCGGAGATTTGAAAACTTTACCTATAGGGTCAACTCCATTGGATTTTGCCTATGAAATACATACTCAAGTTGGTAGTCAGTGTTTAGGAGCTAAAGTAAATGGAAAGCTAGTACCTCTCTCCCACGCTCTAAAAAGTGGAGATCAGGTAGAGATTATTAACTCTAACAAACAAACACCAAAAGAAGACTGGTTGGGTTTTGTTAAAACTTCTAGGGCTAAATCGAAAATCAAAAATGCTTTAAAAGAAGAGAAAAAGCGAATTGGTGGAGAGGGTAAAGAAATCTTAGAGCGAAAATTAAGACATATCAAAATCCCTTTTGATACCAAAACGGAAACGGAACTAATTCGTTTCTTCCATCTTAAAACAAGCTTAGAATTATATTATCAATTTGGCGCTGGGATATTAAACAATAAAGACATT
>CAXDKI010000203.1:0-1610 GCA_963990215.1 uncultured Flavobacteriales bacterium
TTCCTCTACGTCTCGTGGGCTCGGAGATGTGTATAAGAGACAGATATATGGGCATACTGATAGCGATGGAGATGATGAGGCTAATTTATTGTTATCAACAAAGCGCGCTCAGTCCGTATATGATTTTTTGATTGCTGGAGGTGTTTATTCAGATCGCTTAAGTTATGAGGGTTTCGGTGAGCAAAAGCCGCTTGAAACCAATATGAGTGAGGAGGGGAGGTCGCACAACAGGCGTACCGAGTTTTATATTGTAGAAAAGTAAGCACAAAAAATCCTACTGTTTAGCAGGATTTTTTTTGATATTAAAGTTGAGTTCTTAAGATCTTTTCTCTTTAATTCTTGCTTTTTTACCGGTTAGGCCTCTTAGATAGAAGATTCGCGCTCTACGAACAGTACCTTCTTTATTTAGCTCAATTTTTTCAATTGCCGGAGAAGCAAAGGGGAACACACGCTCTACACCAATACCGCTAGATATTTTACGAACGGTAAATGTTTCAGTTCCTTTTTTTCCTCTTCTTTGGATAACCACACCTTTAAAAAGCTGCGTTCTTTCTTTATTACCCTCTTTAATCTTGTAGTGTACTGTTACGGTATCACCTGCGCTAAACGCCGGGAAATCACCTCTGTTCACTAATTCGTTCTCTACAAATTTAATCTGTTCCATCACTGTGGCTTGTTTAATTTTAGTATCCGAAAAACGGAGTGCAATATTACGAATATAATTTAATAAGCACGAAGTATCATGCTTAAAAAATCAATCTTTTTTGTCGAGCAAATTTGGTCTTCTTTCTTCGGTTCTTTGTAAGGCTTTTGCTTGTCGCCAATCCTCTACTTTTTGTAGGTGACCAGAGAGTAGTATTTCAGGCACTTCCCATCCGTTATAGTTGGCAGGCCTGGTGTAAACAGGTGGTGCAAGTAAATTGTCTTGAAAAGAATCGGTTAAAGCAGAGGTTTCGTCAGATATAACCCCTGGTATTAATCTGATAATGCTGTCACAAAGAACAGCAGCACCTAATTCACCACCAGTAAGCACATAATCTCCTATAGATATTTCGTGTGTGATGTAGTGATCGCGTATGCGTTGATCCACTCCTTTGTAGTGCCCGCAAAGAATAATAATGTTTTTGAAGGTGGAGAAATGATTACTCATACTCTGTTGTAATTGTTCTCCGTCTGGCGTCATGTAAACGATAGCATCATATTGACGCTCGTTTTTCAATTTCTCTATACAATCTGCAATGGGTTGAATGGTCATTACCATACCGGCTCCTCCACCGAATTGATAGTCGTCCACACGCTTGTGTTTGTCTGTGGAATAGGAGCGGATATCGTGTAGTTTGATATGCACTAATTCACGATCGATTGCTCGATGTAAAATAGAGTGTTCAAAAGGGCTTTGTAGTAGCTTAGGATGAATGGTGAGAATATCGATATGCATGCCCGAAAGATACAAATTATTTAAAGGTAAAAACATACTAAAAATTAGTTTAAAACAACTAAAAAAACACATGACAAAATGGCAAAATAAAAACATAAAAGTTTGAAACTCAGTAATCTTATATGTTTTTTAATAAAGTTATAGTATATGCTATTGTTTTCCGACTTTATTT
>CAXDKI010000204.1:0-1602 GCA_963990215.1 uncultured Flavobacteriales bacterium
CCATCTATCAATATGATATGGTATTTCATCTTTAATATTTGCAGCTAGGCTATCAATTGTTCTAACGACCCTTCCAGGATGAAAAGTCAATTCTAAATGCTGTGCAAATTTGCGGATAAATTCTTGTTTAAACTTCTCGTTATTCAAGAATTTGCGAAATAAGAGTGTACTCCAATCCTGATTATGATGTGTAGTGGCGCTATAATTTAATGCAAACTGTAATGTATTGTGCTTTACCCCACCCGGATGCCCCCAAACTGGAGCAAAAGCGAATCCTAAATCTGTATCATGCAAAAACCAACGCCACTTACCCTCTATTGTTTTCCAGTATTTAATGTTATTTCCAGGCCAATCGGTATTTGCAAAATAGATTTGTGCACAATAATAATCAATAAAGTTATTTAAATCTACTCGTTCCTCTATCCAATCCCAATGTTCATTTTGACTCAAATCGTTATCCTGCACATACGCTAACAATTCTAAATACTCATCAGCACTACCTTCAAGTAATTTAGAATTTCGCTCCAGAATATCAGCTTTATCAACTCCATGGTGTTGCTGCAAGTAAGCTATGTTGAACTTCTCTCTAATGTTATAAATACCCCAATATTTTTCATTCAAATACACCACTACTGGCTGATATGCCTGAATATCTATATGTGTGTGGGAAACCAAAGTATGCATCAAAGCATCTCTTAAAAGAGTTTCCCTCCAATCCTGTCCAGAAACACGCAATCTTAAACTCTTATAATGTTCATACGGAAGAGAAGAAAAGAAAGGAAAATCAAAACCTTCCTTACAGGAAAGGTTAAAGGATTTTTGAGGTTGCTTTCTGCTACCACCACCGCTTACTTTCATTTTAGCTTCTTGCTTCAAAGCAACTGTTCCATCCAAGAAATAAGCCATATTTATTGTAATCTTTCTTCCAGAAAAATAGTTTGCTTTTTGCCCTTGCCAATTTTCAGCTGTACCAATTCCTTTTGAGTAAATTCCTATAGTATCATCGAATAAATCTATACTATCCGCTACAATAGAAATAACGGGTAGCTTGTGCTTATGCTCACTTACCTTATCATGAATTTTATCGACTGGACTTGAACAAGAACAAAGAAGTAACAAAGAAGTAACAAAAATATCTTTATGAGTAGCCAAATCGCTTCAATTGATTATCGTTATTTCTCCAATCCTTATTTACCTTCACATAAAGCTCTAAAAAAATTTTCTTTTTGAAGAATTGTTCCAAGTCTCTACGAGCTAAGGAACCTACTTTTTTTAAGGATTTTCCTTGATGACCTATGATGATGCCTTTTTGAGAATCTCGTATTACATAAATTATAGTGCGGATTCGAATAATATCTTCTTCCTCCTTGAACTCTTCCACTTGCACCTCTACAGAATAAGGAATCTCCTTTTTGTAGTATTTCAAGATTTTTTCTCTAATCGTTTCACACACAAAAAACCGTTCTGACTTATCTGTTAAAGCATCTTTTTCAAAATATGGCGGACACTCAGGAACCAACTCTTTAATTCGACTCATCACTGTATCAACATTGAACTTATTAAGTGCAGACAACGGAAAAATTGTTGCATTTGGTAATTGTT
>CAXDKI010000205.1:0-1555 GCA_963990215.1 uncultured Flavobacteriales bacterium
CTATGAATTTTGATGTTATTGTAATAGGAAGTGGACCGGGAGGATATGTAACAGCTATCCGTGCTTCTCAATTAGGTTTAAAAACCGCTATTATAGAAAAAGAATCATTAGGTGGTGTCTGCCTAAATTGGGGATGTATTCCTACAAAAGCATTACTTAAGAGTGCACAAGTTTTCGAATATATTCAGCATGCTGAAGATTTCGGTATAACGGTAAAAGATGCGAAAGCCGATTTTAAAGGCATTATCGACCGTAGCCGTGGTGTTGCTGATGGCATGAGTAAAGGTATCGAATTCTTGATGAAAAAAAATAAAATAGAGGTTATCAACGGTTTTGGTAAAGTGAAATCCGGTAAAAAAGTAGATGTGACTGATGCAAATGGTAAAACATCTGAATATAGCGCTAATCACATCATCATCGCTACAGGCGCTCGGTCTAGAGAGCTACCTAACCTACCTCAAGATGGTAAAAAAGTAATTGGATATCGAAAAGCAATGACATTACCAAAAGCTCCTAAAAAGATGGTGGTTGTAGGCTCTGGAGCTATAGGTGTAGAGTTTGCTTACTTCTACAAATCAATGGGTGTTGATGTAACTATTATTGAATACATGCCAAACATTGTTCCTGTAGAAGATGTAGATGTTTCAAAGCAATTAAGCCGTACCTTCAAAAAATCAGGCATCAATGTCATGACAAACTCTTCTGTAGAGAGTGTTGACACAGCTGGCAATGGATGTAAAGTATTAGTAAAGACTAAAAAAGGCGAAGAAACGATTGAATGTGATGTAGTTCTTTCTGCTGTTGGTATAGTTGCAAATATTGAAGGAATCGGTTTAGAGGATGTAGGTATTGCTACAGATAAAGGTCGCGTATTAGTAAATGACTACTACCAAACAAATATTCCTGGTTATTACGCAATTGGTGATATATTATCAACACAAGCTTTAGCCCATGTTGCTTCAGCCGAGGGTATTACTTGTGTCGAAAAGATTGCAGGACACAATCCAGAAAAAATCGACTACAACAATATCCCTGGATGCACTTATTGTTCTCCAGAGATTGCTTCTGTAGGATATACAGAGCAAGCTGCTAAAGATGCTGGCTTTGAAATAAAGGTGGGAAAATTTCCATTCTCTGCTTCTGGTAAAGCCTCTGCTTCTGGACATAAAGATGGTTTTGTAAAAGTTATTTTTGACGCTAAATATGGTGAGTGGCTAGGCTGTCACATGATTGGTTACAATGTAACAGAAATGATTGCCGAAGCTGTAGTTGCTCGTAAACTAGAAACTACTGGTCACGAAGTTTTGAAAGCAGTTCACCCACACCCCACTATGAGCGAGGCTGTGATGGAGGCTGTTGCTGATGCTTACAATGAAGTTATTCATATTTGAGAAAAATATAGTTAATTATAAAGAAGCCCGACTATTTCGAGTAGGGCTTTTTTTTATACCTTTATGTTCACTTAAAATATCATAGATAAATGAAAAAATTATTCACAATTACAATAGCTACATTGTTATCTTTAAGCATCTTAGATCAATCAGAATCAGATGGT
>CAXDKI010000206.1:0-1545 GCA_963990215.1 uncultured Flavobacteriales bacterium
ACACAAGGAGTATCGTCGGCAGCGTCAGATGTGTATAAGAGACAGGTGTAAGATAGTATTGCTAATCCGGGTTCAGGTATAACAATCTTTGAAGTTTTGCTTTGTTCAATACTTACAGTTTCTTTGATTCGAGGCAGGGTTAGGATTTCAATATCGTAATCACCTGTCAAGTATCGTTGCTTGGTGTTGAAATGTTGTAAGTGTAATGTTTCGTGCTTTCCTTTTTCTCTTACAATGCAATAAATGTCTTGATTACCACTAACTACCAAATTCAACTCTCCTTGTGCAGCATCAATTGGGATAATGGTATGTTCTCCTGGATTTAGTTTCCATTCTCCTTCGGCTTGGCTTTGAGGTATAGTGTGAGCTACTATTTTATAATTTAAAACAGGATCAATTGTTAAAGTGTCAGGGTTTCCTTTTGAATTAAGAGTGTGTATAAAGTTGTATTGTAAAATTTCTGAGAATGCATCGTAAAAAGTAATAGGTATATTCGTTTCTGTAGGGTTATCCCATTCATCTAAAAGGTTGATTTGTGCCGTAGTAGAATTTAACACTTGAGATATAACGACCTTTAAAATATTTGTGAATGTTTCAGGGCTTTTAGCATCGTAAAAAGTTCCAACACACTCAAATTCATTTTTATGCTCTTCGCTTAATCCAATACCTATAACGAATGGTTTTAAGATGATTTTTTTCTCTTGAAATAAACGGGAAACAGCACAAGGATCTCCGTCACATTCTTCGATACCATCTGTAATTAAAACGATAATGTTTCTACAGTCGTCACATTTCGGAAAATCATAAGCGCCAGCTTCTAAAGCATTAGCGATAGGGGTAGTTCCTTTTGGTCTTAAGGTTTTTAAGCGAGCTTGAATTTGATCGATTTTATTCAAACCGAAACTAACTTCTAAACGAGTATCTCTACAATCTTGAGGAGGTACGGGGCGCTGATGTCCATATACACGCAAGCCAACTTCAACTTTATCTTGCATGCGTAAGCTGTCTAGCATGTTGATTAAAAGGTTTTTAGCGATGTCCATACGGCTACCGCCTTCCCAGTTGGCATACATGCTTTGTGAAGCGTCAAAAATGAATAATACTCTAGTGAGCGGTCTTTCTTTTTGAGCGAATAATGATGAACTGAATAAAAGTAAAGTCACTAAAAACAGGTTTGCTTTAGTGAGGTATGTGCTTAAATCGTTCATCTATTAAATACGATTTTAGTAATCGCCTAGTGTTTCTTCGTTTTGAGCTAGAGCAGAATCTAACTGCTCATCATTTGGGGCAGACCCATGCCATTTGTGCGTTCCCATCATATAGTCAACACCATTACCCATTTCTGTGTGCATCAAGATGATAATTGGCTTTCCTTTTCCGGTAAGAGATTTTGCTTCTCCTAATATACGAATCACTTCGCTCATATTATTACCTTCTTTATTTTCTATAACCTTCCATCCGAAAGCTTCAAATTTATCTTTCAAATTACCTAGCGGCATTACATCATCAGTAGCCCCATCAATTTGTTTAAGGTTGTAATCTACT